>JBEEOC010000121.1:0-5610 GCA_041191845.1 Actinomycetota bacterium
CGAGTGATTGAACAAGTGCGGTGGCGCTCTCTTTCACCTTCCGCACGGGATGTTCGAGAGATTGCGGGATCTCCTCCAACCTTCCCTGCTTACTGAAATCGCCCTTCACATCATCGCCATAGTCGTTCATCGCATCATGGAAAGAGTCGGCGGCATTGGTAAAGGCCTCAGCGAGCTTACCTGGCGCATACTTTCGAGCCATGGCAGCAGCTCTTTGCACGCGGGCAGAGGTCAACTCTTCGGTGACAGCTTGGGTGGTGCGATCCATAAACTCATGGGCCTCATCGAGGATGACTGCATCGCGCTCTGGCAAGATTGGATGGTTATCGACAATTTCAATTGCAAGCAAGGTGTGGTTGGTGACAACCACATCTGCATCTTGCGCCTTTAACTTCGCCTTCGCTGCAAAACACTGTGATCCATAAGCACATGAATCTGCTCCCACACATTCACGACCTGAGAGTGAGTTTGCCGCCCAGACTCTCCGATCGACCTCAGGTGCATCATCGCGATCTCCCGAGACACCTTTACTGCGCGCCCAGGCATGGAGTCGCTTTGCATCTTTCTCTAAATACGATGCCTCAAGGAGGAGTTCTCCATCAGGATCTGGCTCCTCTGAATTCATCTTGGCAAGACAGATGTAATTTCCCACGCCCTTATAGATTGCATAGGAAATCTCTCGCCCTAACTGCTTCTCCAGCGCTGGAACAACAGCTGGCAGATCGCGCTCCACCAATTGGCGCTGCAAGGCAAGGGTCGCTGTTGCTACCAAAACTTTTCGCCCATGAACGAGCGCTGGGATCAGATATGCCAGCGACTTTCCAGTTCCAGTTCCCGCCTGCACCATCAAGTGGTGGCGATCGGTGAGGGCATTGGCCACCGCCTCTGCCATCTCAATCTGTCCCTCACGTGGCTTTCCGCCGATAGCCGAGACCGCGGCATCTAACGCCGCCCGCACCTGGGCCGAGAGCTCACTCATGCCAGCAACCTTACCCGTCCCCACTGCCAATCTAATGTAGTTGAAATTTCAACTACTTCTGCTATCCTTATCTCATGGAAAAGATGCCCGCTCTCTATATCGGCCATGGCGCCCCGCTCCTGCTCGATGACCCCATCTGGAGCTCAGAGCTTGCTGGCATCACCACTCGATTCGGTAAGCCAAAGGCGATCTTGATCATCTCAGCCCACTGGGAGTCAGCACCGATTGCAATCACCAGCCCCCACGCAGGAACCCCGTTGGTCTATGACTTCGGTGGCTTTGCTCAGAAGTTCTTCGAGATGACCTATGAGACCCCTGATGCGACCGCACTTGCCACACGTATCGCTGCGATGATGCCTAAGTCAGAGCCGCTCCATCAATCGCAGCGCGGTCTCGATCATGGCGCATGGGTTCCATTGCGCGTGATGTATCCAGATCACGATATTCCTGTCTTGCAAATGTCGATGCCAACTTCTGATCCAGGAAAGTTAATTGAGATTGGCAGACGCCTTGCTCCCCTACGTGATGAAGGCGTTCTCATCATCGGCTCAGGCTTTATGACACACGGACTTCCATACCTGCGCGATTGGTCGATCGATGCAAAGGCGCCTGGTTGGTCATCGGAATTTGATTCATGGGCGAAAGAGCAACTCGCTAAAGGTGATATCGATTCACTTGCCGCCTATAAAGACCTCGCACCTGCCGTGCAATACGCCCATCCCACCGTTGAGCATTTCACCCCGCTCTTTGTCGCACTAGGTGCTGGAAGCGATATCGATGCAGCCCCTGAGACCCTCATCGAAGGTTTCTGGATGGGACTTTCTAAGCGTTCGCTCCTTGTTGCCTAAAACCAACTCTTTCTCAGAGGTTATTGGCCAGAAGATAGCTCAGAGCTTTATCTAAATCAGAGTTATTTCTGATCTCTAACCACAATTGATCAGCTGGAGCCTTTGCTGCCATCTCAGAGAGCGTCTGGACATATGCGCCATATTGAGTCCAGGCCCAGGCAATCACGTTCTCCTCGGGATCGCGCTTGAAGAGATTTCGAAGCTTCTCTCTATTTCCATTCCAGAGCTCTTCCTGTGTAATGGCGCGCTTGAGCGATCTCTTGATTATTCTGCTCATCACAACGGACTTAGGAAGATGGAACCAGATAACAAGATCGGCAGATCCCACTACCAACTCACCTAATTTGCTCAAGTAGTTGCCATCGACAATCCAACCACCTGAGCTCTTCTCTGCTTCGATAAGTGCGCTCTCAACCTCTGATATGAATCGTGGCGTCTCGGTAGGAACCCAATCTCTCTGATGGAAGTAGCTATCGAGCTCAATTGCAGGATAGCCGAGCTCGCGCTCTAACCTTCGAGCAAATGTGCTCTTTCCAGAACCTGAGCACCCCATCAGAGCTATCTTCATGCCATCTACCTTAAATCTCTTTTATCTCATTCAATTTACTTTTATTTACTGTAATCAACTTATATTTAATTAGACTGGCGAAAGAGAGATTAAAGGAAGGCAAGGGCAGCAATCGCGCTGTCATAGCCCTTATCTTCCTTACTTCCTTCAAAACCTGAGCGAGCGATTGCCTGCTCAAGATCATTACACATCAATACGCCATAGCCGATTGGCTTTGAGAACTTCAACTGCACATCCATCACACCTTGTGTGACACCTTGGCAGACATAATCAAAGTGCGGGGTCTCACCTTTGAGCACCAAGCCCACTGCAACAACTGCATCAAAACCATCTTCAAATGCCTTCTGAGCAGCAAGTGGAATCTCAAAGGAACCTGGAACATAGAAGACCTCAATCTTCTTCACATCTGCTGCCTCAAGTGCACGCCGAGCGCCTGCGATCAGCGCATCGCAGATATCTAAATGCCATGAGGAGGAGATGATGGCAACCTTCGCCTTAGGGTGTTTAGTGATTGCAATCTCAGGTGCTTGTCCGGCCATTATGCATTCTCTCTTTCGTGTCCGAGCTTTGCTCGTTTGGTCTCGATATATTTCTTATTAAATTGATGGATAGTTGCGGCGAGGTTCTCTTGGGTGACGGTGAACCCACCATCTCGTAGCGCCTTCACCTTCTCCGGGTTATTGGTCAGAAGCGTTAACTCATTCACCTGTAAGGTGTGGAGGATCTCAATGACATCGCCCCAATCACGAGCATCGATCGGGTGGCCAAGTTTGAGATTAGCCTCCACTGTGTCGAGCCCTGAATCTTGAAGTTGGTAGGCCTTTAACTTCTCAGCTAGACCAACACCGCGTCCCTCATGGTCGCGGATGTAGATGATGAAGCCAAAGCCATGGGCTGCAATCTTCGCCTTTGAAAGGGCTAACTGCTCACCACAATCACAGCGCAGAGAGCCGAGCACATCACCGGTGAAGCACTCAGAGTGAACACGGATGAGAGGTGCGGATCCACCCTCACCAAATCGTGCAATTACATGATCGCGCGCTTTCAGCGCTGGATATGTTGCAAGCTCCCATGAGCCTTCTGGAAGTGGAACGGTGCTCCAATTGAGTTCTACTAGAGCGCGAGTTGCTTGGTAATTCTCCTGCCAATACTCAGTGAGCTCATCGATGGTAATCATCTTTATCTGATGCTCCTGGGCAAAGTCGCGCAGCGATTGACCACGAGCCATAGAGCCATCATCGTTAACAATCTCAGAGAGCAGAGCAGCCGGTGCTTCCCCCACAAGTTGGGCAAGTGCAATTCCAGCCTCGGTATGGCCACCACGAGCTGCCAATCCATCCTGATGGGCAATGAGCGGAAAGATATGTCCTGGACGAATAAAAGAAGAGGCAACTGATTTCTTATCTGCAAGGGCTCTCACAGTTGCAGTGCGCTCTGCTGCGCTCACACCAGTTGTCACGCCCTCTGCCAGATCGATAGAGACTGTAAATGCGGTCTTTCGCTTATCTTGGTTGCTCTCAAACATCATCGGCAGCTCTAATCTGCGCGCTGTTGCTCGATCGATTGCAACGCAGAGAATGCCGGTGGTGTGGCGGACCATAAAGGCGGTCTGCTCAACGGTGACCTTTTCTGCCAACACGATGAGATCACCCTCGTTCTCACGTGATTCATTATCGGTAACGATTAAGAATTTGCCGGCGGCAAAATCTTCAAGGGCAGCTTTAATACTCATTACTTCTTACCGCCCTTTGAGATCAGTCGCTCCACGTACTTAGCCAAGATATCGACTTCGATATTGACGATATCTCCCGAGGATCTCTGAGAGAGATTGGTCTTCGCCAAAGTCTCAGGAATCAACCAGAGCGTTACTTGGTTATTCTCATCGTTGATCTCACCTACTGTGAGCGAGACCCCGTCAACGCAAATCGAACCTTGATTGACGATATAGCGCGAGAGATCTGCAGGAACTGTAATGATGAACTGCTCCCACTTCTCACCTGGTGTGCGGGAGATAACGGTGGCAACGCCATCGACATGGCCCTGCACGATATGACCACCCATCCGCATATCCATCTGAGCGGCAAGTTCGAGGTTTACAGGCGAGCCCACTTCAAGTTTTCCAAGTGAGGTAAGGGACAAAGTTTGAACCATCACATCTGCGGTGAAGGAATCTGCAGTGAGTGAGGTTGCGGTAAGACAGGTGCCGTTGACTGCAATCGAATCACCAAGGCCCAGTGATGGTGTGAGGGCTGGTGCGCAGATAGTGAGAACAGATGAGCTCTCACCTCGAGTAATTGCGGTGACTTTGCCAACCTCAGAGACTAATCCGGTAAACATCAGCGCTTCTCCACTCTATATCTGCTCTTCACATCAACGCCTATCTGCTCAATCGAGATAAGTTCTAACTTTCTCGCATCTGCAATTGAGCTCACGCCAATATCTTCTAACCAACTTCTGCCGCTTCCCAAGACCTTCGCCCCTTGGTAGAGAACTACCTCATCGATAATCCCTGCTGCAAAGAGCGCGCTGCCAAGAGTTGGCCCTGCCTCAACCAGTACTTGATTCACAGGGATGTAATCGAGCGCTTTCAGGAGATCTTCAACAGCGTGGCTCTTAATAAAGATGCTCTGGCTCCTGCCATCATTGAGATTAAACTCCGCTGGAATATCGCGACTTCCCATCACAATTCGAATCGGAGCCTTCGCCCCATCAATACGTGGACGCAAGGTGGGATTATCGACAAGTGCGGTGCCAGTGCCGATTAAGATCGCATCAGATTGTGAACGCAAAAGTTGAACATCTTCGCGTGATTCTTGCGATGAGATCCACTGCGATGTGCCATCTGCTGCAGCAACTCTTCCATCGAGGGTGGTGGCAATCTTCCAAATGAAGTAAGGACGTCCGGTTATGATGCGATGGAGCCATGCCCCTTGAATATCGTGAAGTCTTTGATCTGCAATAAAATCAACGCTAATTCCTGCGCTACGCAGGCGCTCTGCTCCCCCAGCAGCAATCGGGTTGGGATCTTTCACCGCATAAATCACCTGCGAGATACCGGCATCGATAATCGCATCAACGCACGGGCCAGTTTTTCCCGTGTGGTTACAAGGCTCTAGCGAGATAACCATCGTGCCACCGCGCGCTGCCTGACCAGCCTTCTTAAGTGCAACTACTTCAGCATGATCGGGTGCGCTCTCTGGGTGATGGGCGCCCTC
>JBEEOC010000122.1:0-3348 GCA_041191845.1 Actinomycetota bacterium
CTTACTAGTTAATCAATTACGCAAGATCGAAACGATCTGCATTCATCACCTTTGTCCAGGCTGCCACGAAGTCCTTTACGAACTTCTCGCGGTTGTCATCTTGTGCATAGACCTCCGCGTATGCACGAAGAATTGAGTTAGATCCGAAGACGAGATCTGCTCTAGTTGCAGTGAACTTGACCTCTCCTGTCTTGCGATTGCGCAAGTTATAGAGATTTGCACCAGCAGGCTCCCAGACATATTGCATATCTGTGAGATTGACAAAGAAGTCATTGGTGAGGGCGCCGACTCGATCTGTGAAGACACCATTCTTACTTCCGCCATAGTTAGCACCAAGAACTCTGAGACCACCAAGAAGTACTGTCATCTCAGGGCCGGTGAGGTTCATCAACTGTGCGCGATCAAGGAGGAGCTCCTCTGGGCTGACTGCATAATCTTTCTGGAGATAGTTGCGGAAGCCATCATGGATTGGCTCAAGAACAGCAAATGACTCTGCATCTGTCTGCTCCTGTGTTGCATCACCGCGTCCTGGGTTAAATGGGATTGATATTGAGTGACCAGCTTCCTTAGCCGCCTTCTCTACACCAACATTTCCAGCGAGAACGATGACATCAGCAATTGAAGCTCCAGTTGATTGGGCGATTGGCTCTAGAACAGAGAGAACTCGAGCAAGACGAGCTGGCTCATTGCCCTCCCAATCCTTCTGAGGTGTGAGGCGAATACGTGCACCATTTGCACCGCCACGATTATCTGAACCACGGAAGGTACGGGCGCTATCCCAAGCTGTTGTTACCAACTCTGAGATAGTCAGATCCGATGCTGCAATCTTCGCCTTCACATCATCAACGTTGTAGTTCTTGTTGCCGGCTGGAGTTGGATCTTGCCAAATCAAATCTTCAGCAGGAACATCAGGTCCGAAGTAACGGCTCTTAGGTCCGAGATCGCGATGGGTGAGCTTGAACCAAGCGCGAGCAAATACCTCACTGAAGTAGGCAGGGTCGGCATAGAACTTCTCTGAGATTGCGCGATAGGCAGGATCTACCTTCATCGCCATATCAGCATCGGTCATCATTGGGTTATATCGAATGGAAGGATCCTCAACATCAACTGGCTTATCTTCTTCCTTAATGTTGATTGGCTCCCATTGATGCGCACCAGCAGGTGACTTGGTGAGCTCCCACTCGTAGTTAAGGAGTAGGTGGAAGTAACCGTTATCCCACTGGGTTGGGTGGGTGGTCCAGGCGCCCTCGATACCGGAGGTGACAGTGTTACGGCCGATTCCACGTGTGGTGTGGTTCATCCAACCAAGACCAGCCTCTTCAATTGGAGCACCTTCTGGCGCAGGGCCAAGGTTTGAGGCTTTTCCATTTCCATGGGCCTTACCAACTGTGTGACCACCAGCGGTGAGTGCGACTGTCTCCTCATCATTCATCGCCATACGTGCAAATGTCTCACGGACATGTGCTGCGGTACGGAGTGGATCAGGATTTCCATTGACGCCCTCTGGGTTAACATAGATGAGACCCATATGCACTGCTGCAAGTGGATTTTCAAGAGTTGTTGCATCATCGAGATTCTCATAACGCTGCTCTGATGGCGCAAGGAACTCAGTTTCACTACCCCAGTAGATATCTTTCTCTGGATGCCAAATATCTTCACGACCAAATGCGAAACCGAAAGTCTTTAGCCCCATTGATTCATATGCAATGGTTCCGGCATAGGCAAGGAGATCTGCCCAGCTGACCTTGTTGCCATACTTCTTCTTGATTGGCCATAGAAGACGTCGAGCCTTATCGAGGTTTCCGTTATCTGGCCATGAGTTCAGTGGTGCAAAGCGATTGTTTCCGGTTCCAGCACCACCGCGACCATCTGCAACGCGGTAGGAGCCTGCAGCGTGCCAGGTAAGGCGGATAAAGAGTCCTCCATAGTGGCCCCAATCTGCTGGCCACCAATCTTGAGAATCTGTCATCAGCGCATGGAGATCTTTCTTCAGCGCTGGAATATCGAGCTTTGCCAACTCTTCCCGGTAGTTGAAATCAGCACCGAGGGGATTGGTCTTTCTATCGTGCTGATGAAGAATGTCGAGATTGAGGGCATTAGGCCACCAATGGGTATTAGTTGTGCCGATCTGGGTCATAGCTCCGTGAGCTACCGGGCACTTGCCTGAATCTTGCATCTAGGAATCCTCCGCGGGTTGGTCGAGATGCCGCGAGTTTAACTAGGTATGGGGGAGCTTTCCTGTTGAAAATCCTTCTCAGATTAGTTGAAAATTCAACTAAATTAGTTTAAGATTCAACCATACCGCAAGGCGGTCAAACCACGATAACCCTTCAAACAAAGGAAAAACATGTCAGTTCTCGCAACCCTTCCAGCAGGCACATACACAATCGACCCATCACATAGCCGCGTTGGCTTCAGCGCTCGCCACGCAATGGTCACCAAGGTCCGTGGCTCATTTAACGAGTACTCAGGCTCAGCTATTGTCGCAGATGGCAAGGCAACAATTGCAATCGAAATCTCAGCTGCCTCAATCGATACCCGCAGCGCAGATCGCGATGGCCACCTCCAGTCACCAGACTTCTTCGATGTTGCCAACTTCCCAAAGATCACATTTAAGTCAACATCTGTAAAGGATGGCGGCGCAGGTATCGTGGTTGATGGCGAGCTCACCATCAAAGATGTGACAAAGCCACTCTCGATCGAGTTCGAGTACACAGGAACAGCCAAGGATCCATTTGGTAATGATCGCTTTGGCTTCGAAGGCCAGGCAGAGATCAACCGTAAGGATTTCGGTCTCACCTGGAACGCAGCTCTTGAGACAGGTGGACTCCTTGTATCTGAGAACATCAAGCTTGAGTTTGAAATCTCAACAATCGCATCTAAGTAATCTAGACCTCAATAAAGCAAAGGCTCCGTGGAACTTCACGGAGCCTTTGCTCTGCTCTAACATAAGAACATGGCTGTAAGCGATGGTGACCGCGAGAAGTACTTCCCACTCATTGAGAAGAAGTATGGCGAGAAGATGTCATATTGGTTTAAAGTGATGAAGCAGCTTGAGGGTGAGAAGTATCCAGTTCAGGTAGCCCACCTCAAGGAGAATTACGGCTTTAGCCAAGCCCATGCGAATGCGCTTGTGATGTATTCACGGGGATCAACATCCTCTAAGCGTTTTGAAACTCCAGCAGAGTATTTCAAGACTATAACTCCACAACAAGCAAAGACAATGAAAGCAATCTTTAAAGCAATCACCTCAAAGTATCCAGAGTTGGAGTTGGTTGTGGCATGGAATCAACCGATGCTGAAGGTGGGAAAGAGCTACATCTTTGGATGCTCAGCTGCTACTAATCA
>JBEEOC010000123.1:0-4132 GCA_041191845.1 Actinomycetota bacterium
AAGAAGATGAAGCCTTACCGCTCACAGATGCAGATGATTTTCCAAGATCCATTCGCATCGTTGAACCCACGCCAGACAGTCGGATCTCTGATTTCAGCTCCATTCCAAATTCAAGGAATTACTCCTGAAGGCGGAATTATCGAAGAAGTGCAGCGTTTGATGAAGCGCGTAGGTCTCAATCCTGAGCACATCAACCGCTACCCACACGAATTCTCTGGCGGACAGCGCCAGCGCATCGGTGTTGCACGCGCTATTGCTCTTAAGCCAAAGCTCATTGTCGCTGACGAGCCAGTATCAGCTCTCGATGTATCAATCCAGGCGCAGGTTGTTAACCTCCTTGAAGATCTACAAGATGAATTCAATATGGCCTACATCTTTGTAGCTCACGACCTCTCAGTCGTCCAGCACATCTCAGATCGCGTCATCGTGATGTATCTCGGAAAGGTGATGGAGGAAGCAGATAAGCACGACCTCTTCAGCCATCCACGTCATCCATATACAAAGGCTCTGCTCTCTGCTGTGCCAGTTCCAGATCCAAAGATTGGTCGCGCACGCGAACGCATCATCTTGCAGGGCGATCTTCCAAGCCCAGTAAACCCACCAGCAGGTTGTGTATTTAATACACGTTGCTGGAAGGCTCAGGATCGCTGTCGTACTGAGGTTCCTCAGTTGATGCAGATCGGCGTAAACCACAGAATCGCCTGCCATTTCCCAGAGGCGTAATCCTTCAGAATTACATACACCCTATGTAATAGAAAAAACCCCGGACCAAAAGGTCCGGGGTTTTTTATTGACTGTTAGAACTAATTAGGCGATTTTGCCTTCTACAGCAACCTTGGACTCACCGATCTGAACTGTGAGGCTCAAAGGTTCGCCTGCTACTGCCTGGCAACCAACGCCGTAGGCATATGTTGTAGTTGCACCAGCTGCAAGAGCTTCTGTTGGAGCGCCATTGATATCGAGATCGCCGAGAACGTCGAAGCAGACATTCTCACCAGATGCTGCAATCAATGAAACCGTTGTGAAATCAAGGGGAGTCTTGCCACCGTTTTTGATTGTCACGTTGAACTGGTTTGCAGACTTTGGCTTCTGATCAACGTTTGTCATAAATGTTGTAGGTGTAAAGCGAGTAGGAGATGAGACGGTTACGAAGACTCCGCCACCAAGGTCGAGAGGTGTATCGAATGCGATAGTCGCGACTGGCGCAGCCTCTTCAACGAGAGTGGTCTTATCAGCAGGAAGGTCGCTACCACCGTTGGTGACTGAGCGAAGGATTGATAGGCCAACGACGGCGACAACGGCGACGAGGATCCACTGCTTACGAGTGAGCTTCTTCATTAGTACTCCTTATGGTCTCTTCTCAAAGGTCTCTAATCTCTGAGTTAACAATGGCCAAATCTTAGCCGTAGTAGGTAGAAAGGGCGGTTACCAGATACGCACTCGCTCTGAGGGATCGAGCCACATTGCATCGTCTGGGGTGACATCAAATGCTTGGTAGAAGCTGCTGAGATTGCGGACAATCTGATTGCATCGGAATTCATCAGGGCTATGGGGATCTGTTGCAATGCGGCGACGTACTTCCTCGGGGCGGTTCTTTCCGCGCCATGCCTGGGCATATGACAAGAAGAAGCGTTGATCGCCGGTCCAACCATCGATGACAGGAGCTTCTGCGCCATTGAGGGCCAATTTATAGGCCTTGTAAGCGATTTCAAGGCCTGAGAGGTCTCCGATGTTCTCTCCAACGGTAAATGCACCATTGACGTGAATATCGGGCGTAGCAGCCGGAGAGAGCGCATCATATTGAGCAATCAATTGGGATGTAAGTTTTTCAAATGCTTCCCGGTCACTATCGACCCACCAGTCGACCATATTTCCATCACCGTCGTACTTAGATCCCTGGTCATCAAAGCCATGACCAATCTCGTGACCAATGACAGAGCCGATGCCACCGTAATTGGCAGCGATATCGACAGTCATATCGAAGAACGGAGGCTGCAAGATTGCAGCTGGGAAGACAATCTCATTCATCATCGGGTTGTAGTAAGCGTTAACCGTCTGAGGAGTCATATGCCATTCATCGCGATCGACGGGCTTTCCGATTTTGTCGACTGCCTCTTTATGACCGAAGGCAGCAATACGTTGGAGATTGCCAATCAAATCATCGGCTTTGATCTCAAGAGTTGAGTAATCGCGCCACTTATCTGGGTAGCCAATCTTGGGCGTGAACTTGGCGAGCTTCTCTAGCGCCTTTGCCTTAGTGGCCTCTGACATCCATGGAAGATCTTTGATGCTGAGCTCATAAGCTTTTGTCAGATAGTCAACGAGTTCAAGCATCGCCTTCTTTGCTTCCTCGGGGAAGTAGAGACCTACATAGACTTTTCCAATTGCCTCGCCCAGTGAACCTTGAACAAGTGAGACTCCGCGCTTCCAGCGCTCGCGAATCTGCGGAGTGCCCGAAAGGGTTGTGCCATAGAAGGCAAAGTTCTGCTGGACGATATCGTCAGTTAAATACGCTGCATTGCTGGTGATCAGTTGCCACTTCAACCATGAAACCCAAACATCGCGACGGGCATCAAAGTCAGAGAGCATCCCGGAGATTCCAGAGAAGAATGATGGTTCGTGGATATTGAGGTCATCGAATGCAATCGACGGAATTCCGGCGCTCGCCGCCCATAAATCCCAATCAAAATTAGGGGCAAGGGCGGCAAGTTCGGCGCGGCTGGTCTTGTTATACGTCAGCGTTGCATCGCGGTCTTTGACTTGATCCCAGTGGTGAGATGCAATTTCTGTTTCAAGAGCAAGAATCTCTGCCGCCATCAGTGGCACATTTGCGAGTTCACCCATCTTTGTCAGATGATCGACAAAGGCCTCTCGGATTGGCGCAAATTGTTCTTCGCGATAGTAGGACTCATCAGGAAGGGAGATTCCTCCTTGGCCCATATGAAAGATATTGGTATCTGATTTCATGGGATCTGCGTAGACCGCAGCTCCGAATATTCCGCCGATGCCACCCAGTTCTAAACGACCCATGGTCGAGATGAAAGATGAAAGGTCGGTAATCGCATCGATTTCTGCAAGCTCTGATGACAGGGGAGAAAGGCCACGGCTTTTAATGCCGTCGGTATCCATAAAAGATTTGAAGAGATCGCTAATTTTCTGCGCCTCATCAGAGCCGCTCGCACTCTCAATGATTTGGCGGACTTGAACTTCGGCGATGTCATAAAGCTCGCGAGATACTCCATCGCTTGCGCGGTCTGCAGGGATTTCATAGGTATCGAGCCAGGTACCTGAAAAGTGTCGGAAGAGGTCATCTTGGGGGCGGATAGATGGATCCATAAAGGATGTATTAATGCCTGACTTCACTTGAGCTCGCTTTCATTTCACTGTAGGGCACAACTCTATCGAGATAGTTGAAAGTTTAACTATTGTCGTATCATTGCCGTATGGCCGAGAAAAACGCTACCGCACCTAAGTGGCTCAACCCTGTCGAGATGAAGGCCTGGCGCCAATACATTATTGCTAGCCGCCGATTGCTCGATGCCCTCGATGAGGACCTTGCCGCCCATGATCTCTCGATGGCAGATTATGAAGTGCTCGCCCAGTTAAGCGATGCCCCGGACCGCACCATGCGCATGTCAGAGCTCGCCGATGTGGCGATGATTTCGCGCTCGCGCCTATCTCACCGGATTAAGGTGATGGAGAAGGAAGGCTGGGTTCGTCGCGAGGCCTGCCCCGACGATAAGCGAGGTTCCTTCGCCATTATGACCCCCAAGGGTTGGAAGGCAATTGTCGCTGCAGCACCTGACCATGTAGCTAGTGTGCGAAACCGTTTTCTCGATGTATTAGACAAGAACGATCAGAAGGTGCTCGCTGATATCTTTGATCGCGTTGCATCTCGCATTAAAGATATTGATAAAGATCAAAACTAATTAAATTGTGTTGTGCAAATAAAAAACCCCGCCACATACAGTGGCGGGGTTTTTTATAAGTAATAAATTACTTCTTCTTAGCAGCCTTCTTGCGCTTTGGAGCAGCCTTCTTAGCAGCTGTCTTCTTCGCTGCTGGCTTGCGCTTAGCAACCTTCTTAGCAGCTGGCTTTGCAGCAGCCTTCTTGCGGCGCTTTGGAGCAGCC
>JBEEOC010000124.1:0-9821 GCA_041191845.1 Actinomycetota bacterium
ATCAAGTTGGCAGATCGACTCCATAACGCTCGCACGTGGGGATATGTCTCATCCGATAGCGCAGCGCGCAAAGCGCGAGAGACGCTTGATATCTATGCGCCTCTAGCCCACCGGCTTGGAATGAATGCAATTAAGTGGGAGTTGGAAGATCTCAGTTTTGCAGTTATTGAACCAAAGAAATATGAAGAGATCACCCGTCTCGTTGCTGAACGTTCACCTTCTCGAGATGCTCTCACATCTGAGGTTATCTCCATCGTGGAGGAAGATTTAGCGCGTGACGGTATTGAATCTACTGTTACTGGACGTAAGAAGCATTACTACTCGGTTTATCAAAAGATGGTTGTTCGCGGTCGCGACTTCAATGACATCTATGACCTCGTCGGTATTCGCGTTCTAGTAAATGATGTGAAAGATTGCTATGCAGTGCTTGGTTCGATTCACGCCCGCTGGAGCCCAATTCCTGGGCGCTTTAAAGATTACATCGCGATGCCAAAATTCAACCTCTATCAATCCCTTCACACCACCGTTATTGGCCCTAATGGTAAAGCGATTGAGATTCAGATTCGCACTTATGAAATGCACTCTCGTGCTGAGTTCGGTATTGCCGCACATTGGAAATATAAGCAAGGGGGAGAGCAGAAGTCTCCGGAAATGCTCTGGCTTCGCCAGCTTCATGAGTGGCAGAAGGAGACAGAAGATCCTTCTGAATTCCTTGAAGCACTTCGATTTGATCTTGGCTCTCCGGAAGTTTTTGTATTTACTCCAAAAGGTTCGGTAATCGCACTTCCTGGTGGATCGACTCCAGTCGACTTCGCATTCTCTGTCCACACAGATGTTGGACTTCGCTGCGCTGGAGCTAAGGTCAATGGACGTCTTGTTCCATTGGAGTCAAAGCTAAGTAATGGCGATGTAGTTGAGATTGTCACGAACAAGTCAGATGCTGCAGGACCAAGTCGTGATTGGCTCAACTTCGTTAAGAGTCCACGTGCTCGCTCCAAGATTAAGGCCTGGTTCAGCAAGGAGCGTCGCGAAGAGGCTATTGATGCGGGTCGTGAGTCTATTGCTCGTCAGATGCGCAAAGCTGGCTTACCGTTGCAGAAGATCTTTGCGGGCCACGCCCTCTTAGAGCTTGCCCATGATCTTCACTACGCAGATATTGATGCCCTCTATAGCGCAGTTGGTGATGGCCATGTCTCTGCGGCCTCTGTAATTGAGAAGTTGATCGTCTCTATGGGAATTGAAGATTCTCATCCCGAACCATCGGTTGAAGTCCTTCCAACTCAGAACCAAGTCGCAAAGCGAACCTCGAGCGCGATTAAAGTTGAAGGTGTTGATGACGTTCTGGTCAAACTTGCGCGCTGCTGCACACCAGTTCCAGGCGATGAGATCATGGGGTTCATTACCAAGGGATCGGGTATTTCGGTCCATCGCGTTGATTGCCGTAATGCCTCAGACCTCGTTGCTCACCAGAGTGAGCGGGTGGTTAGAGTTTCATGGCTTGCCGGTGCTGCCAGCGTGTTCCTAGTCAATATTCAGGTGGAGGCGCTCGACCGCGCACGACTTCTGGCAGATGTGACGAGAACCCTCTCGGAGCAACACGTCAATATTTTGAGCGCGGCGGTGAGTACATCGAAAGATCGCGTGGCGATATCAAAGTTCACATTTGAGATGGCCGATGCCAAGCATCTTGACTCAGTACTTGCTGCGGTAAGAAATGTGGAAGGCGTCTACGACGTCTACCGCACCTAAACCTTACTTAAATTCAGCGAGAGATTTCTCAGCCTCAGCGAGCCAGACCTTACGCGCTGCAGCTGATTCAAGAGCCTCTTGAGCCTTCTTTGCATTTCCGGCAGCTTGCGCCTTTGCAGCAGCTTTCTCGTAGTTGGCAATTGATTCAGTTAACTGTGTGACTACATCTGCCGCACGAGCTTTAGCCGCAGGATCACTCTTGCGCCAAATCTCAGCCTCAGCAGTCTTAATCGCCTCTTCCACTACCGCAACGCGAGCATCGAGCGCGGCGCGTTTATCGCGGTTGGTGATACCAATCTTGCTCCACTCGTTCATCAACTCACGGAAAGCAGCCTTGGCAACCTTCACATCCGTAAATGGAAGGAGAGCTTCAATCTTAGGAAGGAGCTCTTCGCGCTTTGCTAGATTTGCCGCCATGGAGACTTCGCGCTTCTCTAAATCTGCGTTCTTTGCAGTGAAGAATTGATCTTGCGCAGCTTTAAATCGATTCCAGAGCTTGGTGTCATCGCTCTTCTTGCCACGTCCGGCTGCCTTCCACTGATCCATCAAGACCTTAAAACGGCGAGCAGTTGCAACCCAATCAGTGCTTGTTGCAAGCTTCTCAGCTTCAGCAACAATCGCTTCCTTTGCAGATGAGACGACAGATGATGCCGCCTCAAGCTGGGCAAAGTGGGTGCGGCGGCGCTTATCAAACTTATTTCGTGAGGCCGAGAATCGCTTCCAGAAATCGCCATCGGTCTTCTTATCAAGACGAGGAGCTGCCTTCCACTCATCAAGGAGCGTCTTGAGGCGATCGCCAGTAGCCTTCCACGATTCAGAGAGCGCTAGAGATTCTGCCTCAGCGACAATCTTCTCCTTCTCGATCACAATCTGGGCGCGACGTTCAGCCTTAGCTGCAGCTTCAGCTGCCTTCTTCGCCTCATAGGCTTCGCGGTGACCTTCAATCAGTGGCTCAATCTGCTCAACAGATGCAGCAAGTGCTGCTAAATTGCCAACGCCATTGAGTTCGGCAACTTGTTGGCGAAGCTTCTTCACTGACTCATATGCATCTTGTGGAACCATCGCACCACTTGTGATTCGTGCTGCGGTCAGCGCAACCTCTGATGCAAGAGCTTCAAACTTGCGAACGAAGTATGCGAGCGCTTCTTCAGCGCTCTTACCTGGATATGAGCCAACTGCCTTCTCGCCTTGCGGAGTGCGGACATATACGGTGCCATCTTCTGCAACGCGACCAAATTGAGCAGGATCTCCGATGAGAGCAGATGCCGCGCTGATATGCGCCTTTGCTGCCTGAGCAATCTCGGATGGGTTATGTGATTCAGTCATGGTGATCCCTTTCAGCGCGGTAGCCAGTGAGGCCGTCGTTATCAGCGGTTGTGATGAGGAAAAGGTACCCTGTCCTCCCATAGCCAGTAAATCGCACGCTCACCGAAGGGGCCATATCCATGCTTATCCGCTCATTTGTGGCACCTATGTTTGCGACAAATTGTTGGATTATCGCCCCAGAGAGCAAAGGGGAGTGCATCATCGTCGATCCCGGCATGACCGATATCTCAGCTGAAGTTGAGATGATTATCGAAGAGGAAGGCCTTAAGCCAGTTGCCGCTCTCCTTACCCATGGCCACCTTGACCACACATTTTCAGTGAAGCCTCTCGCCGACGGCTATGACATCAGCGCATATATCCACTCTGAGGATCGACGGTTTATTGCAGATCCAGCTGGTATTCATGGTCCACAATTTGCTGAACAACTCAGCGGGATGAGTTTTAGCGAACCTAAGAAGGTTGAGACTCTTAAGGATGGTTCAAATCTCGAATTTCTCGGAATGGCCATCAGAGCAATTCATGCTCCCGGCCATACCAAGGGCTCACTCATGTTCATGATCAACGAAGAGATTCTGCTCAGCGGTGATGTTCTCTTTGCGGGCTCTATCGGTCGAACCGATCTCCCGACTGGAAGTTCGAGTGATATGAGAAATACCTTAATCAAGAAGGTTCTTCCGCTCGAGGATGATATTCGAGTACTTCCAGGACATGGTGGCGAGACGACCATTAAATATGAACGCAAAACCAATCCATATCTGAAAGAATTGGCATAACGAAGGGTTATTAATGAAGTTTGAGAAGATCGCAGCTCCTAAGGGTGTGCGCGAATACCTGCCACCTGAATCCCAGGCATTTGAATGGGTCCGGGAGCAGTTGATAACCCCTGCCAAGCGTGCTGGCTATCAGTTGATGGAGTTGCCCGTATTTGAAGATACCTCGCTCTTCAATCGTGGCGTTGGTGAGTCAACCGATGTCGTGACGAAAGAGATGTATACCTTTGAAGATCGAGGCGGTCGTTCAATCACTCTACGCCCCGAGGGAACTGCAGGCGTGATGCGTGCTGTGATTGAGTCAAATCTTGATCGCGGACAGTTGCCAGTAAAGGTCTGGTATTCAGGGCAGTTCTTCAGAGCAGAGCGTCCGCAGGCGGGTCGCTATCGCCAGTTCTATCAGGTGGGTATTGAGGCGATTGGCCTTGATGATCCAGCTCTTGATGCTGAAGTTATCGCAATTGCAGATCAAGGATTTAAGAACCTCGGGTTGAAGAATTATCGTCTTGAAATTACCTCACTTGGTGATGCCCAATCACGAGCTGCACATCGCGTGGATCTCGTTGCATATATCGCAAAGTTAGATCTTGATGATGCGACCAGAGCTCGCGCTGAAATTAACCCGCTTCGAATCTTTGATGATAAGCGACCAGAGATTAAGGCTGCGATGGAGAACGCGCCACTATTGATGGACTATCTCAGCGACTACTCTCGCGATCACTTTGAGAAGGTCAAGCAATACCTTGACACTCTTGGAATCGCCTATGTAGTCAATAAACGAATGGTTCGTGGTCTCGACTACTACACCGGAACAACATTTGAATTTGTCCATGAGGATCTCGGTGCTCAAAGCGGCATCGGAGGCGGTGGTCGATACGATGGTTTGATGGAGGTTCTGGGAGGGCAGGCTCTCTCGGGAATCGGCTTTGGCCTTGGAGTCGATCGCGCGCTCTTGGCAGCTATCGCTGAGAACACATTGCCGGTCCAAGATTTCACCTCAGACCTCTTCATCATCCCGCTCGGTGAGGAACTCAAGGGTTACGCACTCTCCGTTGCCGCCGAGGTTCGTCGCGCTGGCTATTCAGTGGAGATGGCCTTCGGTGATCGCTCTCTTAAGGGAGCAATGAAGGGCGCTGATAAGAGTGGTGCTCGTTATGTTGCCGTTCTCGGTGAATCAGAGCGTGATAGTGGCTCAGTCGAGCTCAAACGTATGAGCGATGGCGCATCAATCTCAGTTAAGATAGAGCAATTACATACGGTCCTCCAAGCGTAACGCTTGGATTACCTACCAATAGTTAAAGGCGATTACAGACGATGTTACGTACACATGATGCAGGCTCGCTTCGAGCCAGCCACGAAGGAACCACTGTCTCACTAGCAGGGTGGGTTTCTCGTCGCCGAGATCATGGTGGCGTCGCCTTCATAGACCTACGTGATGGCACTGGCTCAGTTCAAGTTGTTATCAGTGATGAGGCAGTGGCCGGCGCACTTCGCGCTGAATGGTGTCTTCAGATCAAGGGTACGGTTCGTAAGCGTCCGGCTGGTAATGAGAATGCAAACATCCCAACCGGTGAAATTGAAGTGCTTGCTGCAGATGTGATTGTCTTGAGTGAATCTGCTCCACTTCCATTTCCGATTGATACAGGTTCTGAGGCAGAGATCAGCGAAGAGGTTCGCCTCAAGTATCGCTACCTCGACCTTCGTCGTGAGCGACCAGCGGCGAACTTGCGCCTACGTTCTCGCGTGACATCAGCGATTCGTCGCGTCATGGAGGAGCTCGATTTCCATGAGATTGAGACCCCTTACCTGACTCGCTCCACACCTGAAGGCGCGCGCGACTTCCTCGTTCCAGTTCGCCTCCAGCCAGGTAGTTGGTATGCACTTCCACAATCACCACAGCTATTTAAGCAATTGTTGATGGTTGCCGGCATGGAGCGTTACTACCAGATTGCACGATGCTTCCGTGATGAAGATTTCCGTGCAGATCGCCAACCAGAGTTCACTCAGCTTGATATCGAAATGTCATTTATCGATCAGGCCGATATCTTGGCTGTGGCAGAGAAGATTTTGGTAAAGATTTGGAAAGAGTCAGTCGGTTACGACATTCCAACTCCTATCCGCCATATGACCTATGCCGATGCGATGGATAAGTACGGTTCAGATAAACCTGATCTTCGCTTTGGTTATGAACTTGTTGAAGTTACTGATTTCTTTAAGGAGACTCCATTCCGCGTATTTCAAGCTCCATATGTTGGCGCTGTTGTGATGCCTGGTGGAGCATCAACGCCTCGCCGCGAGCTCGATGCATGGCAGGATTGGGCAAAGGCTCGTGGCGCCAAAGGAATTGCATACATTCTCGTCAATGAAGATGGCACCCTCGGCGGTCCAGTCTCAAAGAACATCTCTGAGAGCGAGTCAGCGGGGATCGCAGATCTCGTAGGCGCTAAGAAGGGTGATGCCATCTTCTTTGCAGCGGGTGAGCGCTCAGCATCTCAGCAGCTTCTTGGCGCAGCGCGCCTTGAAATTGGAAAACGTTGTGGTCTCATAGCAGAAGGTCAGTGGGAGTTCCTCTGGGTTGTTGATGCACCGATGTTTGAGCCAACCGATAACGGGGGATGGACTGCAGTTCACCATCCATTTACCGGGCCAAAGCCAGAGTTCGCAAAGACCTTCAAGAATGATCCAGCCACAGCCTTGGCCTACGCCTATGACATTGTTCTCAACGGAACTGAACTCGGTGGTGGCTCAATTCGTATCCACGATCGCAATATTCAAAAGGATGTCTTCTCAGTTATCGGCCTTACCGATGAAGAGGCTCAGAGTAAGTTTGGCTTTCTTCTTGAGGCCTTTAACTATGGCCCACCTCCACACGGAGGAATCGCCCTTGGACTCGACCGCGTATGCGCTCTCCTGACTGGCTCTGATTCGATTCGTGAAGTCATCGCCTTCCCTAAGACTGCAAGTGGAGGAGATCCACTCACCGGAGCTCCAACTCCAATCACCCCGGCTCAACGCAAAGAGGCGGGAATCGACTGGGTGCCCGAAAAAGCACCGGTGAAGTAAGTAGAAACGGTAGGCTTACGACTATGGGTCCAGGTGGAATTGCAACAATCATTGCCTCAATCTCTCTTCTCATCATTGCGGTAGCTATCGCATATGTAGTGGTTCGAGTGGGAAAGTTGGTCGATGAGGCCTCGGTCAGTCTCAAGGCGCTCACCGATGACACCACCCCGCTCCTTGAAGAGTCGACCCGAACCTTGGAGCTCATCAATAGTCCATTAGAGAGCTTTGCTCGCATCACTAAGAATATTGAAGAGGTCTCGACCAAGGTCACAGAGGCGACAACAGGTTTTATGGAGAAGAACGGTCCTGCAGTCAAAGTGGCTGGTGCGCTTCTGAGTGCAGCTCAGATTAATAAGGGACGTAAATCTAAAAAGAAAGCTGAGTAGTACTTACTGTGCAATCTGCTGAAATTCGATCCCGCTGGCTCCGCTTCTTTGAATCAGAGAACTCCCTTGGACTCAATCACACCGTAGTCCCATCTGCCTCACTCATTGCAGATGACCCCAACCTACTTCTGGTTAATGCGGGAATGGTTCCTTTCAAGCCTTATTTCCTCGGTGAAGTAACTCCGCCTTATGATCGCGCGACATCAGTGCAGAAGTGTGTGCGCACCCTCGATATCGATGAAGTTGGTAAGACAACCCGTCACGCCTCCTTCTTTCAGATGTGTGGAAACTTCTCCTTTGGAGATTACTTTAAAGAGGGAGCCATCGCTCTTGCTTGGGAGCTTCTAACCAAGCCAATCTCTGACGGCGGCTACGGTTTTCCGGAAGATAAGTTATGGGTGACTGTCTATCTAGACGACGATGAGGCGGAAGAGATTTGGCATAAGAAGATTGGTATTCCACGCGAGCGAATTCAACGTCGCGATATGGCAGATAACTTCTGGTCGATGGGCGTTCCAGGTCCGTGCGGTCCATGCTCTGAGATCTACTTCGATCGTGGCCCTGCCTATGGAAAAGATGGCGGCCCAATCGCAGATGAGAATCGATACCTTGAGATTTGGAACCTCGTCTTCATGCAGAATGAACGCGGTGAGGGTGGCGGAAAAGATGGCTATCCAATCCTCGGCGAACTGCCTGCCAAGAGCATCGATACAGGTTTAGGACTCGAGCGCGCAGCTGCTCTTCTTCAAGGTGTTGAAAACATCTATGAGATCGATACCACTATGCAGATCCTCTCAAAGTCGATGGATCTCTCTGGCGTTAAATACGGTTCGGCAGAGAAGTCCGATGTTTCACTCCGCGTTATTGCAGATCACGCTAGAACAGCTGCAATGCTGATTGGCGATGGCGTTACTCCCGGAAATGAGGGACGTGGTTACGTTCTGCGCAGAATGATGCGACGAACAATTCGCAATATGCGCCTACTTGGTACCAATGATCCAATCATGTCTGATCTCACCCTTGCGGCTATCGGTGCGATGGGGCCTCAATATCCAGAGCTAGTTGCTGATACAAAGCGCATTCTCGCTGTGGCAACTGCTGAGGAAGAGTCCTTCCTTCAGACTCTAAAGAGTGGAACTCAGATCTTTGATTTGGCTACAACCTCACTCAAGGCAGAGAAGAAGAGCGTTCTGCCAGGAGATGAAGTCTTTAAACTTCACGACACTTACGGTTTCCCATTTGATCTCACCCTTGAGATGGCTCGCGAAGAGGGTCTCGAGGTAGATGAAGATGGTTTCCGTCGCCTGATGAAGGAACAGCGCGATCGCGCAAAGGCCGATGCGAAGGCGAAGAAGAGCGGTCACACTGATCTTACTGAGTATCGCAAAGTTGCTGATGCAAAGGGAGCGACTAACTTCATTGGTTATACCCACACCGAGGCAGATGCCACGGTTAATGGAATCTTGGTAGATGGCATCAGTGTCTCCAGCGCCTTTGAGGGCGATGATGTTGAAGTCATTCTCGATGCGACACCGTTCTATGCCGAAGGTGGAGGCCAGCTAGCAGATGGCGGCCGAATCACTTTAGCCAATGGTGCAATCATCGATATCTCTGATGTGCAATCACCGGTCAAGGGACTCTCTGTTCACCGTGGTCGCGTGATCAACGGTGAGATTAGCGTGGGAGCTTCCGGTCATGCGGTGATCGATGTTGAGCGACGTAATGCGATTTCTCGCGCACACACCGCAACCCATATGGTCCATAAGGCTTTCCGTGAGATTCTTGGCGAGACTGCAACGCAGGCAGGTTCTGAGAACTCACCGGGTCGCTTCCGTTTTGATTTCCCATCAACCGGCGCCGTTTCAGCAGGAGTTCTCAATGATGTTGAAGGTCGCGTCAATGCGCTCCTTCTCAACAATCTTGCAGTCACGGCTGAGGTAATGACACAGGCAGATGCCAAGAAAATTGGAGCCATGGCGCTCTTTGGTGAGAAGTATGGCGACCAAGTTCGCGTTGTAAGCGTGGGCGATTGGGCTCGCGAGCTCTGCGGCGGAACCCACGTTTCAAGCTCTGGCCAATTAGGCGTTGTTAAGTTGATTGGTGAATCATCCATCGGAGCAGGTGTGCGCCGCGTTGAAGCACTTGTTGGTGCCGATGCTTATAGCTTCTTAGCCCGAGAGCATATTCTTCTCAATTCACTCACCGATTTGATTAAGGGTGCTCGCGTTGAAGAGCTTCCTGAAAGAATCCAAGGCTTGCTCGACAAGATTAAGGAAGTTGAGAAGGAGTTAGCAGCGTTGCGTTCTGCGCAAGCTTTGGCAAGTGTTGACTCTCTAGCATCCACTGCAGTCACAGTTGGCGAAACTTCTCTCATCGCAGGCATCCTTGCTGATGGCGTTTCAGGAGATGATCTCCGCAAGATTGCGTTGGAACTTCGTAATCGCGCCTCACACTCCGTGGTAGTTCTCATTAGCAGTAACGGTGGTCGACCTGTTCTGGTGGCTGCGGTCTCTGAGGCTGCGCGTGG
>JBEEOC010000125.1:0-3727 GCA_041191845.1 Actinomycetota bacterium
ACTAGCGCTGCGATTGCAAATGGAATGTTGATGTAGAAGATCCAGCGCCATCCGGTGATTCCGAGAATGGTTGCATGGTCTGAGAAGTAGCCACCGAGCAATGGACCGGCGACAGATGAAAGACCCCAGACTGCGCCGAAGTAACCCTGATAGCGGCCGCGCTCGCGGGGCGGGACGATATCTCCAATAATGACGAAGGTAAGTGCCATCAAACCACCAGCACCAAGGCCTTGGAGGGCGCGGGTAGCAATGAGCTCACCCATATTCTGTGATGCACCGGCTAGAAGAGAGCCAATAAGGAAGGTGACAATCGCAAATTGGAAGACAACTCGACGACCATAGAGGTCGGAGATCTTTCCATAGAGTGGGGTAGAGGCAGTTGAAGTTAAGAGGTATGCGGTAACAACCCAGGTGTAGTGATCAAGGCCATTGAAGTCCTCAACAATGCTCTTCAGCGCAGTGGAGACGATGGTCTGGTCGAGGGCTGCAAGGAGCATGCCGGTCATTAGGCCACCCAAGATAATCATGATTTCGCGATGAGTATGTTCCTTCGCGGGAGCATTGGCCTGAGATGAGGTATTTGATGTTGTATCCATAGAGGTCTAACTTTACTCCGTGAAATCAATAATCGCGGAAGAACTCGTAAAGACCTATGACAAAGGCGCAGTACGCGCGCTCGATAGCCTCAATCTCGATGTTGAAGAGGGCACAGTATTAGGCGTATTAGGGCCAAATGGAGCAGGAAAGACAACAACTGTTCGTATCTTGTCGACATTACTTCGTCCAGATTCAGGTCGAGCAACTGTTGCAGGTATCGATGTCATAAAGAATCCTGAGAAAGTTCGCGAGGTCATTGGTCTCTCTGGTCAATATGCAGCAGTAGATGAGATTCTTACTGGATATGACAACCTCGTAATGTTTGGCGAGCTCTATCACTTGGGAAAGAAGAACGCAGTTCTTCGTGCAAATGAATTACTTGAACGGTTTAATCTCACCGAAGCAGCAAAGCGCCCAATTAAGACTTACTCAGGTGGAATGCGTCGTCGCCTTGACCTTGCCGCATCTCTGATCGTGAAGCCGAAAGTACTCTTCCTCGATGAACCTACGACAGGACTTGATCCACGTGGTCGCCAAGATATGTGGGGTGTTATTCAAGAGTTGGTAAAGGGTGGAGTAACTCTCCTTCTGACAACGCAATACCTTGAAGAGGCAGATCAATTGGCAGATGAGATTGCAGTAATTGATACCGGCAAGGTAATCGCTCGCGGCACATCAGATGCCCTCAAGAAGCAGGTCGGTGGTGAACGCCTTGAGGTAGTAGTGGAGAGCGCACATATCGCTAAGACCCTTGAGATTGTCAGCACCATTAGCGGAATCAAACCTTCTCTCGATGAAGGTCTCCGTCAGATTTCAGCTCCAGTCTCAACCGGTTCAAAGGCGCTCCTTGATGTTCTCAAGGCCCTCGATGAGGCGGGTATCCACGCCCTCGATGTTGGGCTCAAGCGCCCATCGCTCGACGATGTTTTCCTATCCCTTACCGGCCATGCCGCAGAAGCAAAGGAGGAGAGCAAGTGAACGCTCTTCGCGACACCATAGTTATTACCCAGCGACAGCTCAGACTTCTTACTCGCGTCCCTGAGGTTCTCATCTTCTCCACCATTCAACCGGTGATGTTTGTTCTCCTCTTCCGCTATGTCTTTGGCGGCTCAATCGAGACTGGACAACCTGGTGGTTATGTTCAGCTCTTGATGCCAGGAATCTTTGTTCAGACAGTTGCCTTCACGCTTGCAGGAACTGCCTCTGGTCTTGCTGAAGATATGAAGAAAGGTTTGATCGATCGCTTTAGATCGCTACCAATCTCTCAATCAGCTCTCGTCGTTGGCCGCACACTCGGTGACTCTCTCCTCAATATCGTTGTTCTAGCAGTGATGGGAATCGCAGGTTATGCAGTGGGATGGCGTCCAAGTAGTGGATTAGGAAACGTTGCACTTGGCTTCCTCTTCCTCCTCCTCTTTGGATATGCACTCTCATGGGTGGGAGCTCTTGTGGGTCTCTCGGCGTCAGATGCCCGTGTTGTGCAGAATGTCAGCTTTATCGTTACCTTCCCGCTGACATTCCTCTCTAACGCCTTTGCGCCAACAACGGGAATGCCGCGACCACTTCAATACTTTGCTGAGTGGAACCCGGTCTCAACGATGGTTGCAGCATGTCGCGAACTCTTTGGACTTGAGAATCAATTTGGTGCAACAGCTGGATCATTTCCAAGCGAGCACCCATTGACGACATCTCTGATCTATATCGTGATCATCATGGCGATCTTTATTCCACTGAGCCTTCGCCGCTATCGCAACGCTGCTAATTAATAGCGCGTAGAAGAGCGGTGTAGGTGGGGCTTGGGATATTCATCATCTCAAAGTGAGATGTCCCTGGAAGTATCTCGAGGACAATCTCCTGCCCATAACTCTTCATCGCTGCCACATACTTCTCAGTGAGCTCGAGTGGAACTCGCTCATCAAGGTCGCCATGGATAAAGATCGTCTTGGCGGAAATCGGTGGACGACGTAGGGGATCCAATTCAGGGCGATCTAAGGCATCGCGGCCCAACCATTCGCGGACTGCGCCACGACCTAACTCTCGCTCCTGACTCTCAATGAGATCGGTAACGGGTGCAAGGCCAATCACCTTCTTCACCGTTGGAAACTTATCTGCCAGCAGAAGTGCGAGATGGCCGCCGCTGGAGTAACCGATTAAGGTAATTGATTGATCTTCTAGGGTAGAGATTGCAAATGCGAGATCGCGCAGCGTCACCTCAGGCTCTCCCGCAACCCTTCTAAATTCTGGCAGGACAACAGTGAAACCTTCTTTAGCGAGGCTGACGGCGAGTGGCCTCATATGTTCGCGATCAAAGAGATTGCGCCAATAACCACCGTGAATCAGAACAAGTGTCGCCTTAGCGGGGTTGCTTTCACCATAGAACTCAAGGACCTGGTCAAGATCATCACCATATTTGATAACTGTGACAGGTACTTCACGCATCGCATCCGATACTGAGTATGGAGGAAAAGTTGGGTGAGATTGGTTCATTACCGGACCACACCCATCGCTGAAGCTGGTGTGAAAGCGTTAGGCAAAGAACTCAGCTGCTTTAATCTCAACCTTAATCTCGCGACCATTTGGCGCTGTGTAGGAGACGGTTGAGCCAATTTCAGCGCCGAGAACTGCAGCACCGAGCGGTGACTTCTCTGAATAGACGTCGAGATCACCTGATGCGATTTCACGTGAGCCAAGGAGAAATTTCATCTCATCGCCTGCGATTACTGCGGTGACAACCATTCCTGGACCGACCTTGCCATCTGCGCTCGCTGGTGGAGTTCCAATGTGGGCATTCTCCAGCATCTGCTTTAGCTGACGGATGCGCGCCTCCATCTTGCCTTGTTCATCACGAGCGGCGTGATAACCGCCATTCTCTTTCAAATCACCTTCGGCGCGAGCAGCTTCAATCTTTGCTGTGATCTCTTTACGACCTTCACCTTCGAGGTGGGCAAGCTCTGCAGCGAGACGGTCTGCCGCCTCTTGAGTTAACCAAGTCTGTTGTGCGCTCATAACGGAGAAGGATACTAGTAATGAGGAGGGGAGGTACTAATCGAGATAGCAGCCCACCACGCCTGCATTGACCGCATCTGCACGTGAAGGAATGGTCACAGTTCGCTCAATCGCACCCTTAGCC
>JBEEOC010000126.1:0-4319 GCA_041191845.1 Actinomycetota bacterium
GGATACTTGATATCCATTTCTCGCATGATCCGATCACGAGTGACCTTAGCGATGATTGATGCTGCGCTAATTGCAGTGACCACCTGATCGCCTTTCCAGACAGCGATGTTGGGAATTGCTAGTCCTTCGATTGCATAGCCATCAGTAAGCACATATCCCGGAGTTATCTCAAGGGCATTGACTGCTCTTCTCATCCCATCGAGATTTGCAGCATGCACACCGCGGAGATCAATCTCCTCTGGCGATACTTCAATAACGCTTACTGCATCTGCATGTTTCATCACCACATCAAAGAGAATTTCACGTTTCCTCTCGCTAATCTCTTTTGAATCACGAATCTCAGACCAGATATCATCGAATGGATTTTCAAGGATGACTGCTGCAATCACTAGCGGACCTGCGCAAGGGCCGCGACCTGCCTCATCTACACCTGCAATCGGCGAGATCTGCGCATCCCGCAACATCTCTTCGATGCGCTTAGGTGATGCACTCATGAGTTTTAGGCGGCGGGTTCTTTAAATATCTTTACTTCGAAGAAGTGGGATCGTGCGATGCGACAAAGCCAAAGCTGCTCAACGGCCAAATGATTCCAAAGACTCTTCCGGTTATCTTCGAGATTGGAACCATGCCGTTATTAACATCATCTTGGTGATAGCGAGAGTCAGCTGATGCGCCGCGATGATCGCCCATCACCCAGACCTTTCCCTTTGGAACTGTCACATTAAATTCAAGTTCAGATGGCTTATTACCAGCGAAGATATATGGCTCATTGGCTGGCTTGCCATTGATAGTGAGCGAACCGTTCTTATCGCAGCAGACGATCTTGTCACCAGCAACGCCAATGACGCGCTTGACCAAGAATTGCTTTGCAGGGTTGGGAAGAATGCCGGCAAAGACTAAGACTTCCTTCGCTTTGCCAATGATCTTATTTCCGGTTGGCTCCTCTAGTGGAATAGGAAGCCAGTTGGCAGGATCGCGAAAGACGACGACATCACCGCGGTCGATAGATTTTGCGAGAAATGGAATCTTATTTACTGCAACGCGATCATTAATCTGAAGTGTGTTCTGCATAGAGCCCGAAGGGATATAGAAGAACTGAACAACGAGAGTTTTGATAACGAGCGAGACAGCGAGCGCAACTATGACAAGTAGAGGGAACTCGCGAAAGAACGATCCCTTACGAGGCAGGTACTTAGAAATTATTGCGCTGGCTTATCTTCAGCTGCAGGAGTCTCAACAGCATCAGCAACTGGTGCCTCAACTACTGCCTCTGCAACTGGAGCTTCAACAACAGCTTCTTCAACTGCAGCTGGCGCTTCAACAACAGCTTCTACTACTGGCTCTACAACAGGTTCTGGAGTTGAGAGGATGCCATCACCGTAACCGACGATGCCATCGCGCTTCTCGCGAATCTTTGCAGCCTTACCGCGGAGGTCGCGGAGGTAGTAGAGCTTTGCACGACGAACATCGCCCTTCTGGACGAGTTCAATCTTCTCAATAACAGGTGTGTGAACTGGGAAGGTACGCTCAACGCCAACGCCGTATGAGACCTTACGGATTGTGAAAGTCTCACGAACTCCATCTCCCTGGCGGCGGATAACTACACCCTGGAAGACCTGAAGACGTGACTTGTTTCCTTCGATAACGCGGACATGGATCTTGAGCTCATCGCCTGCACGGAACTGTGGAATGTCCTTGCGGAGGGATGCTGCATCTACGACATCGAGAATGTTCATGATCTAATCCTTTAAGTTACCTTTTTATAAGCACGCCAAATGCCGTGCAGAGTGCGTATCTTGCCATAGACCACCCCTGCCATAAAAATCGGCTTAGTGGCCCTGCCAACCTGAGGTTGAGCCTGCCGCCAGGCTACCTCTGCCCTGGTCCAAGCCCTAGGAAGCTCTGGAGCGCCTCATAGAGGGCTGGCCCCGCCGCAAGGGTCATCTGGTAGGGAGGCTGGCCAAAGAGGCCAAAGAGAGCGCCCGCCTCTTGAGCGATCAAGCCAGCTGCCGCCCAATCCCACTCCTTGAGGCCATGTTCGTAATATCCATCGACTCGACCCATCGCCACATGGCAGAGGTCAACGGCGGCTGCTCCATTTCGCCGGATATCTCGAACAACGGGTAGGAGGCGATTTAAATCTTCTAACTGCTTTCCGCGATGGGCGGTGTCATATTGGAATCCTGTTGCAAGAAGGGCCCGTTCAATCTCGATCGCCTCATTACAAGAGATCGGCCGGCCATTGAAGTAGGCGCCCTCTCCCCGAACGGCCCACCAGGTGGAGTTGATGGAGGGTGCGGTGACGACGCCAATTAACTGACCCTCTTCATCCTTTGCCCCAATTGAGACATTCCACCCAGGTAGGTCATAGAGGTAGTTGACCGTTCCATCGAGCGGGTCGATTACCCAGGTAATGCCGGAGCCGCTCTGGCGCGCAGCCCCCTCTTCACCAATTACTCCATCATCGGGGCGGGCGCGGAGAAGTTCCTCCACGATAAAGGCCTCGACCTTGATATCCATCTGAGTCACAACATCGATCGCGGTGCTCTTAGTGGCAACCTCAAGCTGTGCTGGGCGATCCATCAACATGGCAGCTGCCTGCTCACCAACTCGACGAGCCAGGGCGAGAAGTTCTGTGGTGTTGTGAGCGGTCATAGAAAGAATTCTACTGGTCACATCAGTTATTCTCACCCCCATGAGTGAGCTTCGATTGCACGGTAAGAATGATGAAGGAACCCATCTCACCCTTCACGATAATGATGGAAATGAGTATTCACTCCGCATTAGCGACACCTTACGAGCCACCGTCAATCAACCACGTCTTAGTGCAGTTCCAACATTTGATGCAGAAGAGACTATTAGCGTCAAAGAGATTCAGCGACGCCTCCGTGCTGGAGATGCGCCAGAGGTGATCGCCCGTGAAGGAAATACCACTGTCGATAAGGTTGCACGTTTCTCGGGCCCAATCTTGCAAGAGCGCGAATACATCCTCAACCAAGCTCGCTCTGCTGCTCTCCGTAAAGATTCCACTCGACTCGATATTTCATTCCTCGATGCAGTAATTGGAAAGTTAGTTCCACGCGGCGTTGATGCAGATGATCTCTCGTGGAACACCTGGCGCCTTGCAGATGCCACCTGGCATATCGAGCTTCACTACCCAAATCGCGATGGCAATGGAGTGGCAACGTGGAACTTCGACACATCACGCCGCACCATCAATCCAACTGATGACAATGGCGCATGGTTGATCGGTGAAGAAGCACCTGCTCGAGTCATCGAGCAAGGCTTTATCAACGCTGAACCAACACATCCCTCTCGAGTTGAACCAACTCCATCGGTTGAACTTCCTGGCGCAAGCTCTCTCTTTGCACCAATTACCCCAGCTGAAGAAAAGCCAGAGACTCCACGTCTCGTTGCAATTCGTGACACTCCAACAGCAGCTGACTCTGAAGATGGCGTTGTTGCTCGAGCAAAGATTCCATCCTGGGATGAGATTATGTTTGGAACAAAGGCTCCTGTTGTTGAGCGCTCTGAATCTGAAGAGGATTACGACAACAATTAATTTCAGAAGTAGTTGCGGTAATCAACCTCTAATGCAGTAGTTGAGATATCTCCACAATCAACGGAATTCCGATGATTAAGTTAAATGGGAATGTCACCCCGATACTGGAGATCAACGCCGAAGAGCTATTTGCCTCTGGCAAGGCGAGCGTGACCGCTGCCGGGGCTGCAATATAAGAGGCACTTGCGCAGAGCACGCCCAAGATCGCAGCACCTCCTACAGATAGCCCCACCGCACTTCCCACAGCGGCTCCAAGTGCGCCAGCTAAGACAGGGAATGTGATTGCAAAGATAAAGATAGTTACTCCCACATGGCTGATCTGGCTCAAGTTGCCACCGGCAAGGCATCCAAGGTGGAGGAGGAAGAGCGCTAAGACTCCATATTGAATATCGATAAAGAATGGTGAGACCCGAACATATCCCTCATCTGTTGCCACTAGGCCAATTGCCATTCCACCAATCAACATCGTGATGGTCTTTCCAGTAATTACCTCTCGAAGCGTCTCCCCCCATGGGGCGCCCTTCGTTGATACTCGAGAGCCGAGATAAATTCCGACGATAATTCCTGGAACTTCCATAATCGTGAGCAGCGCTGTTGCAAATGGTTCAACCTCAATCTTGCTATTTTCCAAGAAGAGAAGCGCTGCGGTGAAGGTAACAAGTGATGTGGAGCCATAGTGCGCTGCAAAGGATCCCCGATCGACAATCGATAACTTATTTCCCACACCTAAAGCAAAGTAGGCAAAGAGTGGGATAAC
>JBEEOC010000127.1:0-14356 GCA_041191845.1 Actinomycetota bacterium
GCATGGACTGCGTGGCAGTGTTGTGCTGATTGATGACCTAGTAACGACAGGCGCCACCCTCTCTGAGGCTGCTCGCGCCTTGAGATATGCGGGAATCACGGTGATTGGGGCCGTAACGGCCGCTCTTGCTAGCCCACTAAGATAAGGCTCTCCATTGGGAAAGGTAGCTCCATGTCAAAGCTTCTAGATCGAATCATGCGCGCTGGCGAAGGCAAGATCCTTCGCGAACTCAGCAAGGTGGTCGATAAGGTCAATAGCTTTGAGAGCTCAATCTCCCCACTCTCTGATGAGGCGCTCCGCGCGAAGACCGACGAGTTTAAGAAGCGCTTGGCCGATGGCCAGACGCTCGATGACTTGCTCCCAGAGGCTTTTGCAGTTGTCCGCGAAGCAGCTAAGCGCACGCTAGGTCAGCGTCATTACGATGTTCAATTGATGGGTGGAGCAGCTCTCCATATGGGAAATATCGCTGAGATGCGTACCGGTGAAGGAAAGACTCTCGTTGCAACTCTTCCTTCTTACCTCAATGCTCTTGCAGGCAAAGGTGTTCACGTTGTTACAGTCAACGATTACCTCGCTGAGCGCGATAGTGAATGGATGGGTCGCATCCACCGCTTCCTTGGACTTTCAGTGGGAGTAATTCTCAACAGCATGACACCAGCTGAGCGTCGCGCTGCATATGCATCAGATATTACTTACGGAACAAATAATGAATTTGGTTTTGATTACCTTCGTGACAATATGGCGTGGTCTATTGATGACTGTGTCCAGCGTGAGCACTTCTTTGCTGTAGTAGATGAAGTTGACTCAATCTTGATTGATGAGGCGCGAACACCATTGATCATCAGCGGACCAGCTGATAAGCCAACCAAGTGGTATGTCGAGTTTGCCAATATCGCCAATAAGCTCGAGCGCGATGTGCACTACGAAGTAGATGAGAAGAAGAAGACAGTCGGAATTCTTGAAGATGGCGTTACAAAAGTCGAGCAGCTTCTCCAAATTGAGAACCTTTATGAGGCTACCAATACAACGCTCATCGGATATTTGAATAACGCAGTACGCGCCAAGGAGCTCTTTAAGCGCGATAAGGATTACGTCATCATGAATGGCGAGCTTCTTATCGTTGATGAGCACACAGGTCGTATGCTCGCAGGGCGTCGCTATAGCGAAGGTCTCCACCAGGCTCTTGAAGCTAAAGAGCGCATTGAGATCAAGGATGAGAATCAAACCTTGGCAACGATTACCTTGCAGAACTACTTCCGTCTCTACGAGAAGATCTCAGGTATGACTGGAACAGCGATGACAGAGGCCGCTGAATTCCACCAGATTTATAAGCTCGGCGTTGTTCCAATCCCAACTAACCGCGAGATGCAGCGTATTGATCAGCCGGACCTTGTCTATAAGTCAGAGCTAGGCAAGTTCAACGCTGTTGTAAAGGATATTGTTGAGCGCCATCGCAAAGGTCAGCCAGTTCTCGTAGGAACTGTCTCGGTTGAAAAGTCTGAAGAGCTTTCGGCGCTTCTCAAGAAGGCTGGAGTTCCTCATGAGGTTCTCAATGCAAAACATCATGAGCGCGAGGCATCAATCGTTGCCCGTGCAGGTGTGAAGGGCGCAGTAACTGTCGCTACAAATATGGCAGGTCGCGGAACCGACATCATGCTCGGTGGAAACCCTGAATTTATGGCTGACTTTGAACTTCAGCGTCGTGGAATCTCTCCCGTAGATAATCCTGCTGAGTATGAAGCAGCATGGCCTGCAGAGCTTGCAAAGCAGAAGGCAGCTATCGCCAAAGATCACGAAGAGGTAATTGCTCTCGGTGGCCTCTATGTTCTAGGCACAGAGCGCCATGAATCCCGCCGTATCGATAACCAGCTTCGTGGTCGTTCAGGTCGCCAAGGCGATCCTGGTGAATCTCGCTTCTATCTCTCACTCCAAGATGAATTGATGCGTCGCTTCAACTCAGCTCTTGTGGAGCGTTTCTTAGCCGCAGCTGGACTTCCAGAAGATGAGCCAATCGAGTCAAAGATGGTCTCTAATGCAATTCGCTCAGCACAGACTCAGGTTGAGGCCCAGAACTTTGAAATCCGTAAGAACGTCTTGAAGTATGACGATGTCATGAATAGACAGCGCCTTGTTATCTATAGCGAGCGTCGCCTTGTTCTTGAAGGAAAAGATATTGGTGATCAGGTCCAAGATTTTGTCGGAGAGACTCTCTCTGCCTATGTCCGCGCTGCAACTGCAGAGGGATATAGCGAAGAGTGGAATCTGGAAGAACTCTGGAGCGCACTCAAGCTCGTCTATCCAATCTCCTTCACTGTAGAAGAACTACTCAATGAGATTGGCGGGGCTGCAGCGCTAGATGCTGAATACCTTGAGGCACAGATCCTTGAAGATGCTCGTAAGGCATATGGCGATCGTGAGGCACAGCTAGGTAGCGAAGTACTTCGTGAACTCGAGCGAAAGGTTCTCCTTTCAGTACTCGATCGCCGCTGGCGCGAACACCTCTATGAGATGGATTATCTCCAAGAGGGAATTGGTCTCCGCGCCATGGCACAGCGTGATCCGCTCGTTGAATATCAGCGTGAGGGATATGAGCTATTCGCGGCGATGATGGATGCAATTAAGGAAGAGCTTGCAAGCTTGGTCTTTAATGTTGAAGTGACCATCGAAGGTGATGGCTCATCAATCGCTGCAAAGGGTATTGAGACAAAGCCGGCAGCTGCTCTTCCGCTTCAATACACAGCAGCTGATGAGAATGGCGTTGTCACAACTGGCGATGTCTCTCGTAATAGCCCATGCCCTTGCGGTTCTGGAAAGAAATATAAGCGCTGCCACGGCGCCGCTTAATTCTCTTCATAGCAATCTGACGGCGGTGCAGAGCCACTTGCCATCAACGCCTTCGGTACGAATGACAAGTGCGCGCATTCTCTCTCCGAAGGCAACGGTGATTACCGATTCGCAGATCCCATCAAGGGGGAAATCTTGATGGATCCTTCTGATCCTTCCGATCTCAGAGGTACTTCCTGCCATCGCTGCTAGACGAAGAAACATCACACGGTGGCAACGAGGCGCTAATTGAGATGGAGTTCTCCGCCCAGCCATAATCTCAAGGAGGTTGGTGGCAAAACTCATCGTCCACCGATGGATATCAGGAAGCTCTGAGGCAGAGGTCGGAGTCGGGCGATTATCTTCATCAAAGATCTCACCGAAGGTGGTGGGGGTTGTATAGAGGAGAGCCTCTTGCGGTCTATGTTGAGGAATCTCGACGGGGTAGAGATTGAGTGTGGGATGGCTCCATAAATCTTGTGGAGTTGTGCTGGAGATGAGCGTGAGTGATGTGCGTTCGGTTGCAGTAGCCATGGCGCAAGATTCATCTCTAGCGCACTTCATTACATCAGCCGATGAGATTGAATTTCCTCATACAAAGGTATGACTGTGGAGAGAGGAAGTTCTCCCTCCATTCTCCTGACTACCGTCGCCGGCTATGACTCCTCAAGAAAATAAGAAATCACAGACGCGCCTTCTCATTGCTGGGGCTCTCTTTCTCGCCTCTATCGCCTCCTCCTTTCTCATCGCATATCTCTCACGTAGCGGCGATGAATACTGGGTTTTAACGCAATCCATTCCCCGTGGGGTGAGCATTGAAAGTGGTGATCTCACTCGCGTGCAGGTTTCACTGGGAAGTAGAGCAACGGGATATTTGGCAGCAGAGAGAAATCCAATTGGATCTATCACCCGGCGCAACCTCAACGCAGGTGAAATCCTCAACATTAATGACCTCACTACCGACTCTCGCGATCTCACAACTGAGACCCTTTCAATTAGCGTGCGGAGCGCAGATATCTCTCACTCAGTAAATCCTGGAGATATCGTCTCTCTCTATCATGTTCATGACTCACGCAATGGTGAGGAAGTTACTCCGCCTTATCGGATTCTCTCGAATCTCTTTGTTCAAGGAATTAATCAGAAGAGCGCTAACTTTGGTGGTGATATCTCACTCACGCTCTCAATTAATAAAGAGGATATTCCAACGCTATTGAGCGCCACATCAAGTGGGAGAATTGTTGTGGTCACAACTCGTGGATAGCCAGAAGCCACTGGTAATTACTGCTATTCGGGATACTGATCAAGAGAGTTTCATCGCATCAGCACTTACTCGAATTGGTCGGCTAGTGATTTACCGCGCCACCACAGCACATGCTCTCGGCGATGCGCTCATGCAGTACCCGAGGGCAATTCTCTTTATCTCCGATGACTTTGCTGTCTTGGAAAACTTTGATCAGGTGGAGAAGATTGCCCTTAAGGGGCGAGCTCGCCCACTGGGTCAAGCTGCTCTCCATAATCCCACCACGGATCTTGAGATTGAAGAGCTGCTCAATGCTATTGATAAATCTCAGTTAACGCCTGTGCGATCTCTTCCACTCTTACCTCAGACCACATTCGCGTTCTTTTCAATCGGTCGCCATGTTGGGACAACCACAACAGCGATTTCAGTAGCGGATTCAATAAGTCAGGTAGGAAGATCTACGCTACTTCTAGATTGCAATATTGATGCGCCACAGCTCTCTCACCACTTCCAAATTCACAATATTCGAGATGAGATTGCTCGAACATCATTCGGATTTGATCTCTATGAGATTTCCGAGATTTCTAATCTCTATGGTTTAACCGGCAAGATAGAAAAGTATGAGAGCGTTGTCATTGATATGGGACAGGCGATATCGAGACCGGGAGAAGGCAGAAGAGTCGGTGACCTACTCCACCGATGGGTCCGTGGAGCTAGATGTCACCAGGTGATTTGCCTGAGAGATGATGAGAAATCCTTATCAGAGCTCTCACTTTTCATTTCACGTGAGCGTGAATACCGTCCGGATCAGAACTTCTCTCTGATTCTGATTCCACGAAAGCTTCTGGCAAAGCGAGAACGTATCAAGTTGATCGAAAGGTATTCCGAACAATTGGGAGTTTCAGTTGAGGTGCTCTCACGGGATTCTCGCTCAATTGAGAGGGCGCAGGCTCAGAATTCGACCTTATCGATTACCGCTCCTAAGAGTCCTCTGGTTGGGGAGATTGCGCGCTATCTGAAAGAAGGGCGATATTCTTAATCCATGCGCATCTACTTCGGAACTACAGCTGAGGAACTTCAGGAGTTCCTAAGAGAGGGATCAATTGAGATCCCAGAGGTCTATGCCCCTACTCCAATCTATAGCAAGGCCCATCCAGATATGGATGAGGAAGAGGTGGAGTATGCCCTCTCGCTCCTTGCAGCAGAAGATGCACTTGATTTCCTCGATGATCAATCGGGAGCCGCTCTCGTCCTAGCGCTTGAGGTGGATGAGAATCAACTAGGTGCATTTGATGAGATCAGCGCGGAGGTTCATTTACCGTTGCAATGGTCGGATGTTGAAGCTGTTTTTCTCGTGGGGGAAGATGCTGAAGATCTCACCTGGTTTGCACCACAAGAGGCTGCGCTTTCAATTGAAGATTGGTTGAAGAGCTAAAGCCATGCCATCAATTGAGGAGTATGTCGAAGGCAGAGCGCCCTTCTCGGCGGAGGAGATCCATAAGTTACGTGAGCTCGTAGCTGACTGGCAGTTACTCTCTGATCTCTCATTTGCCGACCTCATCCTCTGGGTTCCATTACGTAAAGACGAGATGAGTTGGCCTTCAGGCTATATCGCAGTTGCACATATCCGCCCAACAACAGCAGCAACTGTCTTTGCCAATGATGTCATTGGAGACGAGATTGCTTGGGGCGATCGCTCTTACATTGATCATGCTCTATCAACCGGTGAAATTGTCCGCGATACTCAGCCGCAACCCCTTGGCGATGTAATGGTCAAGGAAGAGACGATCCCCGTGATGATGGGGGAGAAGGTCATCGCAGTGATCTCTCGCCACCGTAACTCAGATTTGATGAGACAGCCATCACGGCTAGAGCTCAACTATCGCGAGATTGCCCATGAGCTCTATCGAATGGTTGCAGAAGGCAATTTCCCATATCAAAACGCGGGAACCCTCTTTGATCCAACACCACGCGTTGGCGATGGATTGATTCGCATTGATGTGAATGGAACTGTCAGTTATGCAAGCCCTAATGCACGCTCTGCCTTTAGTCGTATGGGGTGGACCAATGAATTAGAGGGATTTTCACTTGGTGAAATTGCAGAGACTGTCTCTCGCGAAAAGAGCGATGCGCGCGAAGAAGCGCTGATTACAAGCTTAAGTGGACGTGCGCTAAGGCGCGTTGAAGTGGAGAACTTGGGCGGCGTAATTGATTTAATCGTTCTACCAATCATTGCAGGCCACGATCGCATCGGAGCAATTGTTCTATTGAACAACGTGACCGAACTTCGACGCCGTGAACGCCAATTGGTTACCAAGGATGCAACTATTCGCGAAATTCACCACCGAGTGAAGAACAATCTTCAAACTGTCTCTGCCCTCCTTCGTTTGCAGGCTCGTCGTATTGAAGATCCAGGAGCAAGTCAGGCGTTGCTCGAGGCGGTGCGCAGAATTGCATCAATCGCACTTGTGCACGAGACCCTATCTAGTAGTCCAGATTCTTCAGTTGCATTCGATGATGTGCTCGACCGTTTAGTTAATCATGCCCTTGAGCTCACACCGCGTATGAATGAACTCAATATCTCCCGGACGGGCTCGATTGGCCTCCTTGAATCTCGTATTGCAACCCCACTTGCGCTCGTTATTACCGAGTTGATCTATAACGCGCTTGAACATGGACTTGCGCATGAGGGAAGTAAGCTCGATATCTCCATCACCCGAAGTGATAAATCTGCAGTTGTAACAATCTGCGATGATGGAGTGGGATTGCCGGAAGGCTTCACCTTGGCAGAATCATCAAATCTTGGACTTCAAATCGTTCGCACCTTGACCGAGAATGAGTTGCGAGGAACTCTTGTTCTCCACTCAGATGCGCAGGAGACGAAGGCAGTACTGGAATTTCCGATTAGCTAAAGCTATGGCAGATCTGCCGAGAAATTAGTTATTGAGACCGTTATCCATCAGACGGGCACGATTACGAGCTGCGCGGCGCTTGAGCGCACGGCGCTCATCCTCAGAGAGGCCGCCCCAGACTCCCGCATCCTGACCTGACTCAAGAGCCCAGGCGAGGCAGGCATCTTTGACGATGCAGCGATTACAGACCTTCTTCGCCTCTTCGATCTGAGTGATGGCAGGGCCGGTATTTCCCACAGGGAAGAAGAGTTCAGGATCTTCGTCACGGCAGGCAGATTGATGTCTCCAATCCATGGGGAAGCTCCTTTACTGCAACGCGCTGAAAATCTCACGATCTGTGAGGTGGTAATTCTCCCTGTTCGTAGCCGCTTAAACAAGGATGTTTGCAAAAAAAGATTGCAATATTGAGGTGATTTACCTCGCGCGTGCCCCCGACAGGATTCGAACCTGTGCACCTGCCTCCGGAGGGCAGTGCTCTATCCCCTGAGCTACGGGGGCTCACCGGACAATTGCCCAATCTACAACAGAATCTTCTCGCTATGTGGCGATAGATTTACCACCATGAGCGATAAGAATCTCGAGACCGCGTACTTTGCAACCGGATGTTTCTGGGGAGCTGAGCGGAGATTTTGGAATATGCCAGGGGTCATCTCAACTCGCGTGGGTTACATGGGTGGAATTACACCCAATCCAACCTATGAAGAGGTCTGTACTGGAAGGACTCTCCATGCGGAGATGGTTGAGGTGAATTTCGATCCAACTCAGATCTCTTACCGACGTCTCTGTGAAGAGTTCTGGGTGATGCACGATCCCACCTCACTCAACCAACAAGGTGGAGATATCGGAACTCAATATCGCAGTTCAATCTACTGCACCTCGCCTACACAGATGGCAGTTGCCCAAGCTACAAGAGATATCTATCAAGGAGCCCTCACGGCAGATGGCATCGGAGAGATCGTTACCGAGATTCTCAGCGCAGATGGTGTCGTCTTCTATCCAGCTGAGGAGTATCACCAGCGCTATCTTGAGAAGAACCCGAATGGGTATGACTGTCACTCAAGTACCGGCGTGAAATTTCCTAGTTAACGAGCGATTACTTTCTCTCATTAGTTTAAAGCGAGTTGTCGAGCAGGTAGCTCACCCAAGTGCGCGCCAGCAATACCAGGCGACGACACTTCGATAGGGGCGAAACTTCTCACCTTTGAGTTCGAGCGCCTTTGGAGTGATTTCATCGGAGAGTGAGTAGATCTTCTCCCACCCACGCCTCACACCAAGATCTCCGGTAGGCCAGATGTCGAGGCGACCGAGTTGAAACATCATAAACATATCGACCGTCCACGGTCCGATTCCCCAGAGGTTTGTGAGTTGGGTAAAGATTTCTTCATCACTTTTAATCTCATGGAGTTTATTGAAGGAGATCTCTTTGGTGAGCGCTGCAGAGGCAAGACCTTGAATCGCCTTAAATTTCGCGCCAGATACTCCCGCCTCGCGCATCTGAGCCTCACTTAACGCCGCAATCCGCGCAGGAACAATCCTGCCGCCAGCGAGTTTTTTCACTCTGAGAAAGATGGTTTCTGCAGCCTTTACCGCTAACTGCTGAGAGATCACCGATTCAACGAGAGATTCAAAGTGAGAGACTGGTTTGGGATTTCGCCCGATAGTGCAGAGCGGGTGAGCATCAATAACCTTCGCCAACTTCTTATCGCGTGCGCTCAATTCCGATGCAATCTTCTTCATCTGCGCCTGGGTGATCGGGGTAATTGGCATAGGGGCAATCATGGAGATTGATTGTCAGGAGTGCAATACTTCACGCCATGAGCGATTTTTATCTCGTGCCGCTAGCAGAACTCCAGACACATAAATCAGAGAAGTGGCGAGCATTTCCCAGTGATGTCCTCCCGTTACCTGTTGCCGAGATGGATTTTCCGGTAGCAGAGCCGATTCGCCGGACACTTCGAGAGATGGTCGATAAGTCAGACCTTGGATATCTCGGTGCTATCCCTGAGATGGGTGAGGCCTTTGCCGACTTTGCCGCCCGACGTTTTGGGTGGAGACCAGATCCATCTCAGATCCGTATCGCAGCCGATGTTGGAGTCGGAATCGTTGAGACTCTCCGTGTGATTACAGGGCATGGTGACAAGATCATGATCAACTCACCTGTTTATCCAAACTTCTTCACCTGGGCCAATGAGACCCATCTTGAAGTAGTCGACGTCCCGCTTCATCGACGCGAGGAAGAGATCAATGGATCTCCGTGGCACCTTGATTGGGATGCAATCACCGCTGCCTATGCCTCAGGTATCAAGGTGCATTTGATTTGTAATCCACATAATCCACTTGGTCGCGTTTATACCCGCGAAGAGCTTGAGCGATTGGTCGCACTAGCCAAGGCACATAATGTCATCATCATCAGCGATGAGATTCACTCACCACTTACCTTTAGCGAGCAAAGATTTACTCCATTTCTCACCTTGGGAGATGATGCTCGGGCAGTCGGTATCACTGTTACTGCTGCAAGTAAGGGTTGGAATATCGCTGGCCTTAAGTGCGCGATTATCATCACTGAAAACGAGGCGATGCACGAGCGCCTCAATGCAATTGCTCCAGCAACTCACTATCGCGCATCGCTCTTAGGCGCATTTGCCACAGTTACCGCATTTAAAGAGGGTGAGCCCTGGCTCAACCAATTGATGGAGCAGCTCGACATTAATCGCAAGCTTGTTGTTGATCTCGTAGCCGAGAAACTCCCGAAGGCGAAGACTCATATGCCTCACTGCTCATACTTGGCTTGGATTGATTTCAGTGGTTATGGAATTGGTGATGATCCAGCGGGATACCTATTGGAGAAGGCGAAGGTCGCTTTTGTTCCTGGCGTGAGATTTGGCGAGAGCTTTGCTGGCTATATCCGCCTCAACTTTGCCACATCGCCTGAGATCATCACCGAGGCGATTAATCGAGTAGCGCGAGCCCTCCACTAAAGCGATACGCTAAAGATATGGAAGAGATGCGCCCTGAGACCGCTGCGATAGCTGCAGGAAGACCTGTTGCAAATCCTGGAGCCCCACTCAATACCTCGATCTCGCTCAACTCAACCTTCACTGCAGGTGGTGAGATTGGTTATGGCCGATTTGGCAATGAGACATGGAGCGCGCTGGAAGAGACAATCACAGCTCTCGAACATGGAAGTTCAACGCTGGCATTCTCATCTGGCATGGCTGCAATCTCAGCAGTCTTCTCACTCTTGCCTCACGGCGCACCAGTCGTCGCATCCGATCAGGGATATAGCGGAACGATGGCGCTTCTCCGGAAGTATCACGAGCAGGGACGTCTAGAAGTTCGCTTTGTTGATATTGCAAATACCAAAGATGTCTTCGAAGCTCTCATGGGGGCTGCATTTCTTTGGATTGAATCACCGACCAACCCAGGGTTAGAGGTTGCTGAAATCTCTCTCATTATAGGTGAGGCGAAGAAGCGCAATATGGGTGTTGCCGTGGATAACACCTTCGCCACTGCGATCAACCAACTTCCTCTTGAGTTGGGCGCTGATATCTCTATGAATTCTGTGACCAAGTATTTAGCCGGTCATAGCGATGTAATTCTTGGATCTCTTACCGTTAAGGATCCAGCTCTCCACAACCGTCTCGCCGAGGCGCGCACGCTACTCGGTGCAATCCCTGGCCCATTTGAAGCTTGGCTTGCACTCCGTGGAATCCGTACATTTCCGCTTCGCTTTCGGGCAGCAGAGTGCAATGCACGAGCTCTTCTCGAAAAGTTAAAGAGCCATCCTCAGGTGAAGAACCTCCGTTATCCAGGCTTCGGCGCCATCATCTCCTTTGAGGTCGGTAGCGATAGCGAGCAGACCGATACGGTCTGCGCAGCTGCCAAGCTGATTACCAATGCAACGAGCCTCGGGGGAGTAGAGAGCACGTGGGAGCGACGACGCCGATGGCCAGCAGAGAGCCCATCAGTTCCCGAGACATTGATCCGCCTCTCCGTAGGTTGTGAAGATAGTGGAGATCTATGGCGAGATATAGAAGGCGCTCTCTCTGCGATTTAACGAGAAAAGATCGGAGAAAGAGAGTATTTTTAAGGCATGAAAGCTCTCCGCCGAATTCTCGCTGCAATCACAATGACTGTGCTTGCCTTTAAGGCGGTCGCAACATTTTTAAGCTGGGTTGAGAAGCAAGAAGATTCCGAGACAGATGCTTGGATCGATGAAGATGAATTTGAGGATGCGTAACTCCTAAGAAGTTCAGGGATTTCCCTCTTACATTTCTCATAAAGCAGTGCCATCCTTAAGGTGTGAAAATCAATATCCACACTCGACATGCAGCTCTTGCAAGTGACTTTCATGAAATCGCAGAAGAGAAACTTCAATCAATGGAGCGATTTAGCGTTCAGATAGATCGCATCGAAGTTGAAGTAACTCATGAGCAGAACCCTCGCCAGGGTAAGCATTCACACCGCGTGGTCATCACATCTCATGGATCTGGACCTGCGCTTCGAGCAGAGGCGACAGAGTTCAATGATCTTGCTGCATTTGATGTTGCAATTAAGAGTATTGAATTACAGATCCGAAAGATTCATGAGAAGAATAAGGATTACAAGCGCGAGACTATTCGCACTATGCCGTTAGCTGATTAATTAACGACCCTTTTTCTTACTGGAAATCTTCATCGGCTTAGCTGGCTCAACTGGTGGCACTGGCTCTGCACCAAGGGCAGCAATCGAAGCATCGCGCGTTGCAATAGCTGCGGTAATTGCGCTCTTACGGGTATTTGCTGCAAGAGTCTTTTGATCAGGTGTTCTAGCACTTGCCATCGCCAACTTAAATTCTCGAGCCGCCTTATCGCACGCCTCTTTAAATGCAATATTGATATTCTTCATTGCAATACTGCGAACTTTCATCGCATCTAGGTAGTTCTCGCGTTCAATTCGATACTGTTCCAAAGGACTGAGAGTTGAGGTGGGAGATGGCGATGGCGTTGGTTCTGCATACGCCTGAGTTGGTGTGAGGAGAGAGAGCGCTGCGAGCCCGGTGAGGGCAGCTCGTGGAACGCGTCTTGAACTCATGGGGATAGTGTGGCGGAGCAATATGTGAAGATTCTGTGAAATGCCATCTTCTTCGTAGTGTCTTTTCTGGAGTCTCTTGCCAATGGTGGCGATTCATCGCCCCGCATGGGAGAGTTGCCCCATGGCACAACTAATCATGATTATCGATGATGAGGCTGGCGTTCGTGAACTCCTCTCCGATGCCCTCAAGTTGGCAGGGTTTGAGACCGTAGGCGCAGCAGATGCGATGGTGGCGCAGACCCTTCTTCGCACCGTAAAGCCGGATCTCCTTATCGTCGATATCAATATGCCGATGATGGATGGTTTTGAATTTATTGAACGTATCCGTGGAAATGGCGATAACACCCCAGCGCTGATGTTAAGTGCACGTGGAGATCGCGCAGATATCACTCGCGGACTCACCCTCGGCGCCGATGATTACGTCACCAAGCCATTTGGTTTGGAAGAGTTAGTTCTTCGCGTCCGTGCAATTCTTCGCCGCTCACAATTTACTGAGACAACCCCAACTGTTCTCTCAGTTGGCCCTATCACACTCGATGAAGAATCCCATAAGGTCACATTTAACGATGAGGTAGTTGAGCTCTCTCCAACTGAATTTAGATTGCTCCATGTTCTCCTTGAATCAAAAGGCCGAGTCCTTAGCAAGAGCTTTCTTCTGGAAGAGGTCTGGGGAATTAACTTTGAGACCGAGACGACTGTTGTTGATACTTACATCTCATACCTTCGTAAGAAGCTCCACCGCGATGGCTTTGAGGGAATTAAGACAGTTCGTGGCGTTGGTTTCCAGCTCCAAACAGAGAAGAAGTGAAACTCTCCTCCACAGCTAGGCTGCGAATTGTCACCTTAGCTCTGACAACTATTCTCACCGCATCTATCGGCACCTTCGTTACCTTTCAGAGCCACCAGAACACAATCTCATCGATCGACTTTGCGATTAACTCAACTATTGATGATGCTAAGGCATCACCTAACCAAGAGTTGAGTGCAGCCCTCTTTCACATCGATGAGTTTGCCCTCGATCTCTCACTCTTCCTCGTCTCTCGCGATGGAGCGGTGACTACCGTCAATGAATCAACGCTCGAACTCTTCTCTGAAATCTCATTACCGGAGGTCGAAGGAGCAACCTCCAAGATTCAGGCAGGACGCGGCCTCTATGACTATCGCTATCGCGGCCTTGAAATCTCTGGTGGTGATTACCTCGTAGTTGCTGCCTCATCAGATGAGGCCAATACTCGTTACAAGGCGGGGCTCTTCTCCGTTCTCCTTGCCACAATCTTTACCTCGTTGATCGCCTTCGCACTTCTTACTCTCTACATCAGAAGGCTTAAGAACCGCGATGATGAGATAGCTCTAGAGCGGATGCAGGCATTTCTTGGAGATGCCTCCCATGAGTTGCGCACACCACTTACTGTGATTAAGGGGTATGTGGAGATGCTCAGCAAAGGGATGATGAATACCGAGGAAGATAAGGTGCGGGCATTTTCCCGAGTCAATGTTGAGATCGGGCGAATGGAGACCCTGATTCATGACTTGTTACTCCTTGCAGAGCTAGGGGAGAGCGCCCAGCGCGATAATGAGTTAATCGATCTCTCTGAACTACTTAAGGCTCATAGCGAAGATTTTGCCACTCTCTATCCTGATCGCGCAGTTGAGATAGCGATTGAGCCACATCTTGCAATTATGGGCGTGAGAGATTACTTCTCCAGGTTTATCCAGAATGCTCTCAACAATATTGCTCGACACACAGATTCAAATGTCTCTGTGAAGATTACCTTGGTGAGATCTGGCAAGAATGCAAAGCTAGCAATTGAAGATAGCGGAGCAGGGCTGCCGGAAGCTGCCTATCGAGAGAATATTCAATCGCTCAATCGTTTCGATAAATCTCGCTCACGGGAAAGCGGTGGCTCAGGTTTAGGCATGAGCATCATGGCGGCAGTTATTGCGAAGAGTGGTGGTCAACTCACACTACGAAAGAGCTCGCTCGGGGGACTGGCTGTTATTGCTGAGGTGCCCGCTGTTCGCGAGTAGAGATAAGACTTGCGATAGTTGCAATACCAAGGCATCCAACAATCACAGCAAGTGATTGGGTAATTGTGATCTCTGGGATGTGGAAGCCAGAGATCTCGTGGATATTGATTCCGTGAAATGCGTGGAAGATTAACTTCACGCCGATAAAGCCAAGAACAACTGAGAGGCCCTTGCCGATGTGAACCAGGCGCTCCATCAGACCACCGATGAGGAAGTAGAGCTGGCGCAGACCCATAAGGGCGAAGATATTTGCGGTGATGACGATATAAACATTCTGAGT
>JBEEOC010000128.1:0-5251 GCA_041191845.1 Actinomycetota bacterium
TTGCCACCAAAGGCTGCAAGTGGAAGTCCACCACCAATTGATTTAGCGAGAGTAATAAGGTCTGGCTGAACTCCGAGGCGCTTTGATGCACCGTGTGCTCCAGCTGTAAGACCAGTCTTTACTTCGTCAAAGATCAAAACAACGTTGTATTGATCGCAGAGTTCGCGAACGCGCTCGAGGTAACCCAAATCTGGGAGAACAATTGCTAGGTTCTCAAGAACGGGTTCAACGATGAAGCATGCAATCTTCTTTGCATTCTTCTTGAACATCTTCTCAAGAGCTTCAATGTTGTTAAAAGGCACAACATAGATATCGCCTGGAACCAAGTTTGAGTCAATGTAAGGAGTTGGCTTATCTGCCTTACCGATCTTGTTGATAGGTGGCTTGCTTGAGACAACGAATGGGTCGTAGCTACCGTGGTAGCCGCCCTCAATCTTGAGGATACCCATTTTCTCGGTGGCGCTGCGAGCCACGCGGACTGCATACATTGTTGATTCAGTTCCAGAGTTGGTGAAGCGGACCTGATCGATGCCAAATCGCTTACAGATGCGCTCTGCAGCATCTGTTGAAGTTGGAGATGGGGTTACAAAGAGCATTCCGTGGCTGAGGGCATATTGGATCTCCTCAACAACTACGGGGTTGAGGTGGCCGGCGAGCATTGCACCGAAGCCCATAGAGAGGTCGAGGAGCTGACGGCCATCGACATCGGTCATATAGGCGCCTTCGGCGCTCTTGATTGAGATCGGATATGGATCCCAGTGTTGGAAGCTTGATGTCACACCAAGTGGCAGTGAGGTGAATGCACGCTTGCTCTCAACCTCGGAAGCCTTGGTGTTCTTGGTGAAGAGATCCCACTCAGCCGCTAGGACAGATGCGACCTTCTCAGGTGAAATAGGAGTGGATGTCTTTGGAACTCGACGATATGTATTGGCATGTGGCGCCTGCATCGTATGTGATGTTGTCATTTGTAACGCTGTACTACAAAAGCCTCTAACTTAGAAGCGGTTTTGTTCTGTACTCTCCTTTAAAGCACGTTTATACGTGTTCGGTAATTATCTCCGATGCTTAGGAAAGTTGCAACTAATCAATAACCATCGTGTTTACGAGCATATCCAGAATGAAATCATCCCATTTTTCCTGTAAAACTGGCTCTGGAACGATGTCATCCACGATCTTTCCGAGGGTATAGCTCTGGATAAAGATAGCGATTACACGTGCATTGAGGTGTGCTTTAAATAACCCTTTATTTTTCGCCTCTGCTACCAAATCTTCGAGAGCTGCAGTAAGACGTTCCTGTTCAATTCCGAGGGCTTTTCTGAAACGATCAGAGCTCTCAGAGTTTGCAAGTGTGCGAGCACGAGAGAAGCGAGTCGCACGATACTCGGCAGATTGGGTGTATTTAGTAAGTACTCGGAGACCTTCGATAATTTCATCTCTTGTTTTAACACTGGAGAGAACGGGAACAATCAAACCGATACTGCGATCTACCCATGCTGCATAACGGAATACCTGGGCCGATTCTAGGAGTTCGCCGAGATCTTCAAAGTGGTGGTAGAGGCTTCCTTTGGAGATACCCGATTTCTCCAGGATCTCGTCTACCTGAATATCTTGAGGAAATTGGTTCTCTAGAAGTTCGGCTGTTGTCTCAATAAGACGAGTCTTTGTGGGGTGAGTAGCACCAGGCATGTGCTCATTAAACTCTTTATTGGGAAGTATTGGTAGCCTTTCCCATCATGAGTAAGCCAACAATTATCCTCGCCACCAGCAATGGTGTGGGTATGGGCCACTTAGTTCGGGCAACAGCCATCGCCCTTGAGCTGAAGAAGTATGCAAATCCGATCATCGTCTCTATGGCTGGAGGCATCGCAGAGATTCCGGAATATCTTGGAATTCGAGTCGAATATATTCCAGGTCGCGATCGTGGATGGATGCCACGAGAGAAATGGGATGACTACCTCCGTGATCGCCTGATGGCGCTAGTTGATGAGACTGGTGCGACGGTGATGTCATTTGATGGAGTCGTGCCATATCCGGGTGTGATTGCAGCGAAGTTCTCTCACCCAAAGCTCGCACTCGTCTGGGTTCGACGTGGACTCTGGCAGAAGAAACCACAGAGATTTGTACTCGGCATGCAGTCGAAGATGATGGATCACATCGTTGAGCCGGGAGATATGGCTCGTGCATATGATTTTGGACCAACCGCATCCCGAAAGGATGCAACGCTGACTTCACCAGTCTCACTCTTTAGAGAAGAAGAGGCGCTCTCACGTGAAGAGGCGCGGAAGGTGCTGGGTCTTGATTTATATAAGCCGGCAGTTCTCGTTCAACTTGGAACCGGCGATAGCGACGTTAACGAGAAGCTCACCGCAGCCCTTACTGGCCTTCTCGGCTGGAAAGATCTCCAAGTAATTCTCACCAAGCAGCCATTTGATAAGGATGGAAAATCGTTAGCGCCAGAAGGTTTAGATATCCGCGTAGTTCGCCACTTCCCACTGGCGCGAGTTCTCCACGCATTCGATGCTGGAGTTTCGGCAACGGGATATAACGGATTCCACGAAAACCTTCCCGCCTGTCTACCAACTGTCTTTGTCTCTAATATTCGTGGCACCGATGATCAAGAGGCTCGAGCTCAATGGGGCCATGACTTTGGTTATGCAATACGTGGCAACCAGGCAGATCTCCATGACATCACCGCTGCCGTGAAGAAGTTGCAAGATCCAGAAGTGCGAGCAAAGTTGGCAGCTAAGTGCAAAGAACTTCCTGCAACAACTGGTGGCGCAGAGATCGCAAAGATTCTCTTTGACTTAGCAACTCGCGAAGAGCCAAAGCGCCCTTCCTGGTTTACTTATCAGCGACTTCGCGTGCAAGAGCACATCAATCGTGGCAAACGCCACCTTGCATATATGGCACTTCGTCGTTTAGGACTTCTCTATCGCCTCATCAACCCACATATTGTTGTCAATGTTGTGAAGCAAGATCCTCCTATTTGGGGTTCACAGACAACTGCGAAAGAGTTGCATCCACTCATTAAGGGTGATGAACGCTTTGAACACCTGATCTCTGGTGCATCTGAGCAATACATTGCGCGCCGTTGCGAGATTGCTGAGATTGCATATGGCCATCGCACTGAAGTCATCAATACAAAGAAGAAGTAACCTTCCCATAATTGTTTTTCACGATGCGTAACTCTCAATTCATAGTTACTCTTTGATATATGAGAGCAAAAACTTCTACACCTGTAAATGAAATTATCGCAAACCGCCGGAGCCCACGATCTTTTGATGCAGCAGCAGAGATCTCGAATGAAGATCTCATTGCAATCCTTGAGGCAGCTCGCTGGGCGCCATCTGCGTTTAATGGCCAGCCTTGGCGCTTCTTTGTAGGAAAGCGCGGCGATGAGCTCTTCTCGCAGATTCTCTCTTCATTAGGCGAGTTCAACCAGATGTGGGCAAAGAATGCTTCAGCTCTCGTTCTTGTTGCATCCACAACCGTGAAGGCAGATGGATCAGTCCATCATGATTACCAATATGACTGCGGCTTAGCCGTTGCTCAATTGAGCATTGAAGCCCATGACCGTGGGCTGATCGTCCATCAGATGACAGGATTTGATCGCGATAAGGCCAAAGAAGCTGTCGGCATGAACGAGGAGTTAGTGGCTGTCGTCGTTGCTGCTGTGGGAACTCAAGATGCACCAGAGAAGCTCTCGGGTCCAATGCTCGAGCGTGAACTCGCTCCACGCGAACGCTTGCCGCTAGAGACGATTGTTGTGAAGGGTCTTCCGCGCTAGAAGCGTGAGCGGATCTCCCAGAGATCTTTGAATACTGGGTTGAAGAGGGTGCTCGCCAAGTACTGCACACCGCTCGACCCACCAGTTCCCATCTTTGCTCCGATAGTGCGCTCCACCATCTTTACGTGGCGATATCTCCACTCCTGGATTCCTTCATCAATATCTATCAAACGCTCTGATACCATCGCTGCCTCGGCATCACTCTTATGAAGTTGAAGGAGAGCATCTTGAACTGCAATGTTGCTTTCATATGCAATCTTCTTTGAACGAGTGAGAACTTCTGCCGGAATATCAAATCCTCTACCTGCAACATAAACGAGGAATGAATCCCAAATCGAATTGCGTTCTGTGATTGCTGCAATCTCTTCTTGAACGTCAGGTGGAAGGTGACCGGCCATCTTTCCATCGCGACGACCGAGGATTGCTTCTACCTTTCTAAATTGAGCAGATTGAAATCCGCTCGACGAGGAGAGATAACCGCGGAAAGCGTTAAATTGGAGGGGAGTCATCGTTTCGAGAATATCGACCTGTGTGACGCAGACTTTCATGATGGTGCGGATGCGACCTAAGAGAGCAAGGGCATAGTGAGAATCACCAGCTTCTAGCGCTTTTGCCGCAGCTTCGAATTCATGGAGCAACTGCTTAAACCAGAGCTCATAGGTTTGATGGATGATGATGAAAAGAAGTTCATCATGCTCGGGTCCTATAGAGAGCGGCTTTTGAAGCTGAAGTAACTCATCGACTTGAAGGTATGAGGTGTATGTCAGCGCTGAATCGTAGTTATTACTCATGTGACTCGTGAATCCGATCCTTTAATTTCTTCATATTTACGACTGAGTGTGAGATCACGAAGACGTTCAAAACCATCCCAGATTTCAACGTATGAAGTGGGAAGGGGAGCGATCGCTAAACGAATTGCATTTGGAGTGCGGTAATCAGGGATTACATTGGCGAATTTTCGAAGAGCCACGCATATCTGGGCAGCCTGAGGATGTCCGATAGAGATATGACCACCACGTTCATTTGGGTCGCGTGATGTAAGAAGGGTGTACCCAAGATCGGCAAGCCATGCGTCGTAGAGATCAATCATCATCTGAGTTCCCACGGCTGCCTTATGTGCAATGACAGAGATGCCGGCCTCTTCAATCATTGAGAATGCGGTTTGAACTCCACGAATGCCGATAATCGATGGGCTGGCAATTTGGAAGCCGCGGATTCCTTCGGCCTTTACATACTCTGGTCCCATACCGAATTGATCTTCATTTCCAAACCATCCTTGGATCGGAACTTGAAGTTCTTTCTGCACTCGCTTTCTCACATATAACCAGGCAGGCGATCCTGGTCCTGAATTTCCATATTTGTATGTGCAGCCAACAGCGAGATCGACGCCATTTGCATCAAAGTTCATCTCAATAGCACCAGCTGCGTGGCTTGCATCCCAAACAACCCATGCACCAAAAGAGC
>JBEEOC010000129.1:0-7344 GCA_041191845.1 Actinomycetota bacterium
GCTACGACAAGATTGGCGATGGAAAGATTTCACTCGCCTTCTCGCTTGTCTTTAGAGCAACCGATAGGACACTTACTGGCGCCGAGGTCTCAGAGGCTAGAAGTGCAGCTGTCGCTGAGGCAGAGAAGCGCACTGGAGCTGTGCTGCGCACGAATTAAGTCCTATTTCTGCATATTTATGCAATTGAATGCATAAATATGCTATAGTTGCTCCATGAAAATTGGTCTTGTTGGCGGAAGTGGATATGCAGGGGGAGAACTCCTGCGGTTGATTGTGGGCCACCCACATTTTGATGCTGTTGCTATCTCTGCTCATTCAAATGCGGGAGAAGAGATCACGGCAATCCATCCTCAGCTCCTCAGTTATACAGGTAGAAAGTTCACCGCCTTTAACCCAGCTGATTTCGATCAGTGCCAGTTAATTTTTCTCGCTCTTCCACATGGTGAGTCGGCAAAGGTAGTTAAACAACTACCTGCCAGTGCGAAGATTGTGGACCTTGGAGCTGACTATAGGTTGCACTCAGAGAATTCCTGGAAGAAGTATTACGGCGGAGATTTCGCTGGCACATGGAGCTATGGATTAGCAGATCTTCCAGGCAAAAATGTTGAGATTGCTTCAGCTAACAAGGTTGCAAATCCTGGGTGTTATGCCACATCAATCATCCTTGGCCTTGCTCCAATTGCTGGAATCGCAGACTTGAATGATGTCGTTGTAGTAGCAGCCTCTGGAACAACAGGTGCTGGTCGAACAGCTAAGATTAATTTGATTGCAAGTGAAGTTACCGGCTCACTCACCTCATATAAATTTGGTGGCGTTCATCAACATACTCCTGAAATCGAGGAAACCTTATCTACCTTAAGTGGAAGTGAGGTAAAGGTTTCGTTCACTCCGATTCTTGCACCAATGCCTCGTGGAATTCTCTCCACAATCACCGTTAAGGCAAATGACGGACTATCTATCGAAGACCTACGCAGCACTTATTCCAATTACTTTAGCCACACTCCTTTTGTGACATTGCTTCCAGAAGGACAAATGCCGAAGACTGCTTCTGTCCTAGGTAGCAATCATGCTCAGATGCAAGTTGCCCTAGATGAACATGCTGGCCGAATCGTTGTATCGGTAGCGATAGATAATCTGGGCAAAGGTGCTGCAGCTCAAGCTATTCACAATGCAAATCTGATGATGGGTATAGATCCAACATCAGGTCTTCTCGGAAATGGTTTGGGCGCTTAATGGCATCTCTACCTCAGGGTTTCCTCGCTGCTGGTATGCATGCAGGACTTAAGTCATCCGGTGCCTTTGATCTCACTCTTATTCAGAATGTTGGCCCACGCTTTGACGCCGCAGCTGTTTATACGAGCAACCAGGTGGTTGCAGCTCCTGTTATCTGGTCCCGGGAGGTAACAAAGGGATCGATTGTTCGGGCTGCCATCCTAAATTCTGGCGGTGCCAATGCCTGTACTGGCCCAGAGGGATTTCTCGACACCCATCGCACGGCAGAGAAGGTTGGTGAACTTCTTGAGATATCAAGTGGTGAGGTTGTTGTCTGCTCAACTGGATTAATCGGAGAGAGATTGCCACTCGAGAAGATTCTCAACGGTGCACAGAAGCTCTCGCAATCAATGAGGTCGGATTCTTTGGAAGATGTTGCTCGGGCAATCATGACAACGGACACAGTTCCGAAGATTGCAGAGCATGAAATTCGCTCTACACGAACAGTAGGAATTGCCAAGGGCGCCGGAATGTTGGCTCCGGCACTTGCCACCATGCTCTCTGTGGTGATGACCGATGCCATCTTGCCACCCAATGCACAAGAGATGTTTTCGCGAGTCTGTGATAGAACATTCAATCGAATCGATTCGGATGGCTGCATGTCAACTAATGACACTGTCCTTCTTATGGGGTCTGGCGCTTCCGGCGTTGAACTACCTGCTGCGCAATTGGAAGAGATTCTGATGGAGATCTGTGGATCGCTTGCAGCTCAGTTAATCGAAGATGCCGAAGGCTCAACTAAGACTGTTGCAATCACTATTGAAGGAGCGCTTTCTGAATCAGATGCAGTTGCTGTTGCCCGTGCATGTGCTCGAAACAATCTCCTAAAGTGTGCCATCTTTGGTGGAGATCCCAACTGGGGTCGAGTCCTTGCTGCAGTGGGAACTGCCGATGCAACTCTAGATCCGCTTGCAATTGATGTAAGGCTCAATGGTATTCAGGTGGCCAAGAACTCTGCCCCATTTGAGGATAAGAACAAAGTGATTTTCTCAGATCGCCTGGTGGAACTAGTTGTGAATCTCAATGTGGGCTCTGCTCACGCAACCGTTCGTACTAACGATCTCTCGCACGATTATGTTCACGAGAATTCTGCGTATTCAACATGAACAAAGCATTGGTAGTGAAGTTTGGCGGACATGCGATGTCTGATAATGATGGAGCGTTCGGTCAGAAATTAGCGCATGCCACAGCACTTGGATTGAAGGTCGTTGTCGTCCATGGGGGAGGACCCCAAATCAACGCCGCTCTTGTTGAGGCCGGCATCGTCTCCGAATTCATTGGTGGCTTTCGAGTTACTACCCCAGAAGTCTTTGACGTAGTTGAGAGGGTTCTATCAACCGAGGTTGGTCCTGCTCTCGCTCAGACCCTTACCCAATCAGGTGTCGCAGCTCTAGCGATCTCAGGTCGTCATTCGGGGACTCTCTTTGCCAAGAAGCAAGGACAACTTGTCAATGGTCAGAGCGCAGATCTTGGATTGGTGGGAAGAGTTGAGCGCGTCGATTGCGAAGCGATTCACGTACTGCTTGAAAAGGGTGTCGTTCCCGTTATCTCGCCAGTTGCAAATAACCTCGACGATCCGCGCGGTGGGCTCAATGTCAATGCAGATATCGCTGCCGCTGCAGTTGCGGGCGCTCTCAATGCGCAAGAGCTCATCATCATGACTGATGTGCCGGGCATCTATCGCAACTGGCCTGATCTCACATCTCTGATCGCTGAGATTGATTCACAGGAGTTGGATTCGATTAAATCAACTTTTGCCGAAGGGATGGCACCAAAGGTGCAAGCCTGTCTCGATGCTATTGATGCAGGAGCACAAGCGGTAAGAATTATCGATGGTCGAAATCCCGAAGCCTTCGCAGATGCGTTGGCCCATAGCGGTGGAACACTGGTGGTGAAATGAAGAAGTGGACGCAATCTCTCCAGTCAAATTATGGAACACCCACAATTGAATTGGTCTCGGGTAAGGGCGCTGTTCTAACCGATGCTCAAGGTAATCAATATCTCGACTTTCTTGCAGGGATAGCCACTAGCGTCTTGGGCCATTCTCATCCAAGCATCGTGAAGGCGGTGACCAAGCAAGTTGCAACCTTGGGCCACGTCTCCAATTTCTACTCCCATCCCAACGCGATGGAGCTTGCAGCAAAACTCGTGAAGATGACTGGTGATAAGAGTGCGCGGGTTTTCTTCTGCAATTCTGGTGCAGAGGCCAATGAGGCGGCGTTGAAGTTATCTCGAAAGACGGGTCGCATCAAGATAGTTGCAACACAGGATGCATTCCATGGAAGAACGATGGGAGCGTTATCGCTCACCGGACAACCATCGAAGAGAGATCCCTTCAAGCCCTTGATTAAGGGAGTAACCCATGTGCCATATGGCGATATGGGCGCGATGATCAAGAAGGTTTCAAAGAAGACGGCGATGGTGATTGTTGAGCCGATCATGGGTGAAGCTGGAGTGGTCGTTCCACCTCATGGCTATCTCCAAGCGCTACGTGAACTCTGCGATGACACTGGAGCGCTACTTGTCTTTGATTGCGTTCAAACGGGTATGGGTCGAACCGGTGATTGGTTCGGTTATGAATATTCAGGGATCAAGCCCGATGTGATCACTTTGGCAAAAGGCTTAGGCGGCGGACTTCCACTGGGGGCGATGATTGCTCTGGGAAATGCGGCAGAGCTCTTTCAGCCTGGCGATCATGGCTCGACCTTTGGTGGCAATCCCATCGCAACAGCCGCAGGATTGGCGGTAATTGAGACAATCGAAAAGAAGGAGCTTCTCTCGCGTGTCTCATCAGTCGGTGTTGAGCTGATGGCAGATCTTGCCTTGATTGAAGGCGTGAAGTCGGTTCGTGGCGCCGGACTTTTAATTGGCATCGAATTTGCAGAGCCGGTGGCTAAGCAGGTTGCAAAGAAGTGTGAAGAGAATGGAGTCTTAGTCAATGGAAATAGCGATCGAGTAATCCGCATCGCACCTCCGCTGATTATCTCTGATAGGGAAATCGCAAAATTCCTGAAAATCTTTACCGAGAGCGTTCATCAGGCGAGGGGATAACTATGTCAACAGTTACAGCAAGAAGAGCGAAGGCAATCGCACTTGTGAAATCAGGATCCATTACCTCGCAGAGCGATCTTGTGAAAGAGTTGAAGAAGGCCGGCTTTGCCGTCACTCAAGCCACCGCCAGCCGGGATTTAGATGAGATTGGCGCGGTTCGGGGAAGAAGTGGCTACACCCTTTCCGATAGCGACGGCGACTCTATGGCCCGTTCCATGCCACTTCCAGGTGATCTCATCCTCTCCGTCGAATCAAGTGGAAACCTTGCCGTCGTGAGGACCCCGCCAGGTGGAGCGCAATTTCTGGCCAGCGCATTAGATCATTCTGGGATTAAGTCGATTATCGGCACTATCGCAGGTGACGACACGGTTCTTGTAGTCTCTCGAAAAGCAAGCGGCGGAGGCGAACTCGCGAAAGAATTGCGCTCCTATCAAGGCAATAAGGGCAGCGGTAAGAAGGGTAAGAAGTAATGGCGCTATGGGGCGGTCGATTCTCGGATGGACCAGCAGATGCTGTCTTCGCCCTCTCGCGAAGCGTTCACTTTGACTGGCGCCTCGCTCCCTACGACCTCCGATCATCACTTGCTCACCTTGAAATTCTTCAATCAAGCGGACTACTGAGCTCAGATGTGGCCGATGCGATTCGAAGTGGTTTACATGAGCTGATCCAAGAAGTTGCCGCTGGCGCCTTCCTTCCTATCGATAGCGATGAAGATGTTCACAGCGCACTTGAGCGAGGGTTAACCGAGAAACTCGGTGCGATAGGTGGTTCGCTCAGAGCGGGTCGCTCGCGAAATGACCAAGTCACCACCGATTTACGTCTCTATGCAATCGATCATATGCTTGAGATTGCTGCCCAGATTATTCAACTGCAAAGAGCGCTTATCGCAAAAGCTTCTGAATATGGCGATGCCCCAGCTCCAGGCTTTACCCATCTCCAGCATGCGCAGCCAGTTCTCTTTGGCCATGAACTTGCAAAGCATGCCCATGCATTCTCGCGCGATCTCGACCGTATCTTTGATTGGCTCGATCGTGCAAGCATCAGCCCACTTGGTTCTGGCGCCCTTGCTGGTTCATCACTTCCTTTATCGCCAGAGAAGACTGCAAAGGCTCTCGGCTTTGCATCATCTGCTGCAAATAGCATCGATGCAGTCTCTGATAGAGATTATGTTGCCGAAGCGCTCTTTATCCTGGCGATGGTGGGAAGCCACCTCTCACGAATAGGGGAGGAGTGGTGCATTTGGGCGACGACTGAATTTGGATGGGCGAAGGTAGCAGATGCTTACTCCACTGGTTCCTCAATCATGCCGCAGAAGAAGAATCCCGATATGGCAGAACTTGCCCGCGGAAAAGCTGGAAGACTGGTTGGAAATCTCACCGCACTTCTCACAACACTCAAAGGCCTTCCCTTTGCATATAACCGCGATCTTCAAGAGGATAAAGAGCCACTCTTTGATTCCATCGATACCGTCCTTCTTGTATTGCCGGCAGTTACGGGAATGGTTGCAACAACAGACTTTGACCGGGAGAAGATGGCACTTGCCGCTCCACTTGGATTCTCTTTAGCAACCGAGATTGCCGATTACTTAGTGCGAGCTCATGTTCCATTTGCGCAGGCGCATGAGGCAGCCGGTAAGTGTGTGGCGCTCTGTGAGTCATCGGGCCGTCAACTCCACCAACTCACTGATGGCGAATTTGCTCAGATTCACTCTGCACTACTGGGCGATGTGAGAGATGTGCTTACAGTGCATGGAGCCCTCGCCTCCAGAACAACAATTGGGGGAACATCACCTTCATCCTTCCAAGCACAGATAAAAGAAATTACTGCTCATATTGACTCTGAAGGTAAGAAAATATCCGACAAGCAGAAGGCCTTCTCGGCCATGATGGGTGCATGATGACAGCTGTGAATAATGACCTGCTCGATGACCTTAAATGGCGCGGCCTCATTGCTCAAACAACTGATGAGGCAGTTCTCAGTGAAGCGCTGAAGAAGCCGATTACTCTCTATCTCGGCACAGATCCAACAGCGCCATCGATTCACGTGGGAAATCTCGTTCCACTTCTAGTCATGCGCCGCTTCCAATTGGCCGGTCACAATCCAATCCTTCTCGTTGGGGGAGCGACGGGATTGGTCGGAGATCCAAGCGGTCGAAATGATGAGAGATCCCTCAATGATGCTGATGTCGTCGCAAACTGGGTCAATCGCATCAAGGCACAGCTCTCTAAGTTTATGGATTTTGAAACTAAGAATAATCCTGCGGTGATGGCCAATAATCTTGATTGGACTGCGCCGATGTCAACGATTGAATTTCTAAGAGATATCGGTAAGCACTTTAGCGTGAACCAAATGCTCAACAAAGATTCAGTTTCATCTCGTCTTGAAAAAGATGGAATCTCTTACACCGAGTTCTCATACCAAGTACTCCAGTCAATGGATTACTTGGAGCTCTATCGCCGTAGCAACTGCACCTTGCAGATAGGTGGTTCTGATCAGTGGGGCAATATCACCGCAGGCCTAGATCTCATCCGCCGTGCTGAAGGTGGAAGTGCACATGCTCTCACCGTCCCTCTTCTTACCAAGGCTGATGGAACGAAATTTGGAAAGACCGCAGGTGGAAGTGTGTGGCTAGATCCTGAGATGACATCACCATATGCATTTTTCCAATACTGGCTTAATTCTGATGATGCAGATGTCATAAAGTTTATAAAAACATTCTCCTTTAAAACTCGCGAAGAGATTGAAGCTCTTGAGGCACGTCACAATGAAAATCCTGGTGCACGAGAGGCGCATCGTGAACTTGCTCGAGAGTTAACCTCTCTTGTTCACTCACCAGAGATTGCACAGCGAGTTGAAGTTGCAGCGCGCGCTCTCTTCGGACAAGCAGATCTTGCAGAGCTAGATGAAGCGACTCTTGCATCCGCGATTGCAGAGTTGCCTCGCACTACTGTTTCTATTCATGAGGAGATTCCAACCTGGGTGGATTTGTTAGCGGCGACCGGCGTGGTTGACTCTAAATCT
>JBEEOC010000130.1:0-4465 GCA_041191845.1 Actinomycetota bacterium
CAGATTCTCGTATCAGAGCTCGCTCTCGCTGAGCGCACTGATGAAGAGAAGGCTGCAACTCTCCTTGACGAGGTTCTCGCTTCCTAAAGATTCACACCATGATCGCCGCAATCATTGCTGCTGCAGGCAGTGGCGAACGTTTCGGCGCACCAATTCCTAAAGCACTTATCCAACTAGGCGAAAAGACTCTCCTTGGCCATGCCATCGCCAATCTAGCTCCAGTAGTAAATCAGATTGTTGTGACCGCACCTGCTGGATATGAATCTGCAATTAGAGAGATTGTTGGTGAAGAGATCACCATCGTGACCGGTGGCGCTACTCGTTCAGAGTCAGTTCGATTAGGACTTGCTGCAGTTGATGAGCGCGCAGAGTATGTCTTAGTCCATGATGCTGCTCGCGCACTTGCCAGCACCGCCCTCGCACAATCTGTCATTTATGCACTTCGTGCAGGAGATGTTGCAGTAATCCCCGCTCTTCCTGAGGTAGATACCGTGAAGGTTGTAGATGGCGATGGATATGTGATCTCCACACCAGATCGTTCATCGCTTCGTAAAGTGCAAACTCCACAAGGTTTTGCATATGCAATTTTGAAGGCAGCTCATGCGACGCCACAAGATGCAACCGACGATGCAGTTCTCGTTGCAGATGCCGGTCATAAGGTGAAGATCATTGAAGGCGAAGAATGTGCTCTCAAGATTACAACTCCCACAGATCTTGCAACGGCGATGACGTTTATTGGCAATGCGCAGCAATTTCGCACTGGAGTTGGCGTTGACGCACATGCATTCGGTGAAGGTCGCGAGCTTTGGCTTGCTGGACTTCTCTGGCCAGGTGAAGAGGGCGTCGATGGCCACTCTGATGGCGATGTGGCAGCACATGCAATCTGTGATGCGCTCTTTGCTGCAACCAATACTGGAGATCTCGGATCTAACTTTGGGACATCTCGTCCAGAGTATGCAGGTGCATCAGGAAAGCAATTATTAGAAGAGACTCTCAATATTGTGAGCAAGGCTGGTTACACCATCTCTAATGTGAGCGTGCAAATTATTGGAAACCGACCACGTATTGGTGCAAGGAGAGCAGAGGCGATCGCGACAATCTCTGCCGCATTGGGTGGGGCTCCGGTCTCGATTCTTGCTACAACGACAGATGGAATGGGCCTTACCGGTGAAGGAAAGGGCATTGCAGCGATAGCTTCTGCGCTTGTTCTTAAATAAGAGCCAGTTTCTTTAGATATACCCGCTCAGGCTAGAATTGCCCAATGAGTTCGCTCCATCTATACGACACCTTGTCGCGAACCACCTCCCCATTTACCCCAATAAAAGAGGGTGAAGTAGGTATCTATCTCTGTGGAGCAACTGTTCAAGCCCCACCTCACATCGGCCATGTTCGCTCTGGCGTCAACTTCGACATCCTTCGCCGATGGTTAATCAAGAGCGGCTACAAAGTCACCTTTATCCGTAATGTGACCGATATCGATGACAAGATTTTGCATAAGGCAGTTCATGAAGAGGCGCCATGGTGGGCTGTTGCGATGAAGTATGAGCGCGCATTTACCGAGGCGTATACAGCGCTCAATGTTCTTCCACCTACATATGAACCACGTGCAACCGGCCATGTGACTCAAATGATTGAATTAATGGAGCGCCTGATTGAACGTGGGATGGCATATGCGCCAGGCAATGGCGATGTCTATCTTGAGGTGCGCAAACTTGAATCATATTTAACGCTCTCGCGGCAGAAGCTCGATGATCTCCAACCAGCAGCTGATGCTGATGAGACATATAAGAAAGATCCTCGCGATTTTGCACTATGGAAAGCGGCAAAGCCTGGCGATCCATCATGGCCAACTCCTTGGGGGGCAGGCCGCCCTGGTTGGCACCTTGAGTGTTCTGCAATGGCCCATGCCTATCTCGGTGAAGCATTTGATATCCATGGCGGTGGGCTCGATCTGATCTTCCCTCACCATGAGAATGAGATCGCACAATCAGAGGCTGCCGGGTATGCATTCGCAAAGCGTTGGCTCCACAATGCTTGGGTCACAGCTTCTGGTGAGAAGATGTCGAAGTCTCTTGGTAATTCACTTCAGGTTCATGAGTTATTGAAGAGCGTTCGCGGAATTGAACTCCGTTGGTATTTAGGTTCAGCGCACTACCGCTCAATGTTGGAGTTCTCTCACGAGGCGCTTGCTGAGTCAGCAACTGCATTCCGCCGTATTGAATCTTTCCTCCATCGTTCAGTTGAGATTCTTGGCCATGAGCCAACACCAGTGCTCGGCACTGCTTTTATCGTTGCGATGAATGATGATCTCGCTGTTCCAACTGCCCTTGCTTCAATTTCTGAAGCGCTCCGCCTAGGAAATAGCGCCATCACATCAGGTGATAAATCTGTCATTGCATCATCTGCCAACGAGATTCGCGGGGCCTTAGAAGTTCTCGGATGTGATCCATTTGATCCAGCATTTGCATCTGCTACAAACGGAGATGATGTGACAGCAGCACTAGATGGCACAATCAAGTTAGCGCTCTCACAACGCGAGGCTGCTCGAGCACGAAAAGATTTTGAAAGTTCAGATGCGATTCGCGATGGCCTCACAGCCTTAGGAATCGTTATTGAAGATACAGCGCAAGGACCACGATGGTCGATCTCACGTAAGACTGAAGGAAGTGGTTCATAATGGCCGGAAATTCAAAGCCTCGCGGCGCAGTTCGTAAATCTAAGAAAGGGCCCACTGTTGGCTCAGGCGGTAACCGTAAGCGCGGGCTAGAAGGAAAGGGTCCAACGCCAAAGGCGGAAGATCGTCCTTATCACGCAGCGCATAAAGCGAAGAAGCGCGCTGAGAAGGCAACGGCGAAGAAGCCAGCTGCGGCTCGTCTTCCTAAGTCAGAGATGCCTAAGGGTGAAATCGTCTCGGGTCGCAATGCGGTATTGGAAGCGTTACGTGAGAGCGTTCCGGCAACAGAGGTAATGGTTGCTCGCGGCGTTGATATCGACGATCGCATTGCAGAATCTCTTCAGTTAGCACTCAATCACGGACTTCAAATCAAGGAAGTCCATAGAGCTCAATTGGAAACGATTGCGCCAAATAGCCAAGGAATCATCCTTGGAATCAAGCCATTCCAGTATTCAAGTTATGAAGAGATCTGTGATCGTGCCAAGGGTGCAAAGCTAATCGTCGCACTCGATGGCGTGACAGATCCTCGTAATCTCGGCGCCGTTACTCGCTCTGCAGCGGCCTTTGGAGCCTCTGGAATCATAATTCCTGAGCGTAGAGCAGCAGCTGTTACCGCCTCTGCCTGGAAGACATCAGCAGGTGCTGCAGCGCGTCTACCAATCGCTCAGGTGACAAACCTCGCCCGCACTATCGATGATGCGAAGAAGCGTGGCATGTTTATCGTGGGCCTCGATGGTGAGGCTGATGTTGAACTTTCAGAGATGAAGGTAGCGAAAGAAGATTTGATGATCATCGTAGGTTCTGAAGGCAAGGGACTTGCTCGCCTTACCCGTGAGAAGTGTGACTTGATTGTCTCTATCCCAATTAGCTCATCGACTGAATCCCTCAATGCATCAGTTGCAACATCAATTACGCTCTTCTGGATTGATGAGCAACGCCGTAAGGGTTAGTAGATGAAATACAACCGTTTCATCGTCTGTGGCGACTCTTATAGTGAAGGAATGACCGATGAGGTCATCGATGGAAACTATCGTGGATGGGCAGATCGCGTCGCCGATGAGATGGCAAAGCATTCACCAAACTTCACCTATGCCAACCTAGCTATCCGTGGAAAGTTAGTAGGTCAGGTTGTAGATGACCAAGTTCCAGAAGCTCTTAAATTTATTACCGGTAAAGATACTTTGATCTCTTTTCACGCCGGTGCCAATGATGCGCTGCGCCCCGGGTATGACGCGGCAAAGACGATTGCGAAGTATCAGAGCGCAGTTCGTGAGATTGCAAAGTCTGGAGCGACGATTCTCCTCTTCACAGTACTTGAAGATACTGGCAATAAAGGTAGAGGCTCTGAAGTTTGGAAACGTCGCTTCTCGGAATATAACAATGCGATTAGAGAAGTTGCGCTGGAAGTTGGCGCAATCTTGACCGATGCTAATGATTTAGATTTCTTTAAAGATAATCGATTCCTCGCTTTTGATCGTCTCCATCTCAACGCAGAAGGCCATTGGCGAGTAGCCCAAGGTGTTCTAGAAGTTCTTGGCTATCCCAATGATCAAGCATGGAAAATCCCATTGCCTCCGGCAAAGCCTGAGCTCTGGATAAAGCGGCGTATTACAGGGGTTTTATGGTTCTTTGTCTTCGCCCTTCCCTGGATTATCCGTCGTATTCAAGGTAAATCATCGGGCGATGGCCGAATAGCAAAATACCCGCAGCCAATTTCTTGGCCACGGGCATAGTGCTTTACTTCCTTTAGATAGCTCTTACAGTCCACGTGAAGGTGTAAGTGCCGCTACC
>JBEEOC010000131.1:0-3961 GCA_041191845.1 Actinomycetota bacterium
AATCTCTTGTCTCTTAAGCCGCGAGGCGCGATATCGATCGCTGGCCGCGCTCAAGATGTGCCTTAAGTATGGCAGAGGATGGGTGAAATGTCCTATTCCCGCTCGATTTACGCGAAAAGGAATACCCAATTCCCCTCTATTGTGCGAGAACTAGCCTCGATGGCGAGCGTGAACATTCTGGAGCAGTCCAAAGCCAATCAGGTTGGCAAACATACTTGAACCACCATAAGACATGAAGGGCAGTGGTACTCCCGTCATCGGCATCAGACCCAAAGTCATTCCGATGTTTTCAAATGTTTGAAATGCGAACCATGCGATCACGCCCGTGCAGACCATCTGCCCGTAGGGGTCCGACGATCTTCGAGCTATTCCAAATGCTCGCATCAAAATTACAAGATAAAGCAAGACTATAAATCCACTTCCAAGAAAACCAAGCTGCTCACCGGCAACGGTGAAGATAAAGTCAGTCTGTTGCTCTGGAACAAACCGACCATTTGTCTGCGGTCCATCAAAGAGTCCAGTTCCAAATAATCCACCAGATCCAACAGTGATGCGTGCCTGGCGAAGTTGATAACCAGAACCTTGTGCGTCGGCATTAGGATCGACAAATGCCTGAAGGCGCTTAACCTGATACTCGCTGATTACTCCAGCCTTAGTTGCAACCACTCCACCAATTACCGCAAGAAGAAGCAGCCCCACTATCCATTTCATGGGAGCGCCTGAAACTGCCAAGATTGCAACAACCGCTGCGCTAATGATGAGAACAGTTCCCATATCTGGTTGTGCCAAGATAAGAAGAATTGGAATAGCAGCAACTGCTAACGCTCTCAGGATATCGCTCTGAGTTGGCTCATCTGAGTTATGTGTGCGCTCTGAGAGCAACATGGAGATTCCAACGATGATCGAAATCTTTGCGAGCTCTGCTGGTTGAATCTGAAATCCACCCGGGAGTGGGATCCATGCTTGCGCTCCATTGACCTCAGCGCCAAGCCCTGGGATGAGCACAAAGGCAAGACCTAGAACGCCAAGCCCCCAGAGGATTGGTGTGTAGGCGCGCAGAAGTCGGTAATCAATCACTGTTGTGCCCCAAGCGAGCATGATGCCGATGGCGATATTGATGATGTGGCGCTTGAGGTAGTACTCAGGATCTAGACCATTGGCCGCATACCAATCGCGCGTTGCCGCGTAGACCAGAAGCGTTCCAATAAAGAGAAGGATGGCAACGGCGACCGTAAGAACAGGATCAAAGCCGGCAAATGCTGACTGTCTGCGAGCACGGCGATAAGGATTTCGAGCGATGAGTGAACTCATTTATTTCTCCTCCCCCGCAGGACGTGTAGCTGGTGAAATCTTAGGAATCTTTACCGGTGGCTTACCTGATGGGAAGAGTATCGCCTTGGGATCGACTTTATTTCCCTTCACTCCAAAGAGAGTCTCATAAATCTTTCGCACACCAAGTCCAGAGGTACTTGCACCAAATCCACCCTGGCTCACCATCATGACGGTGACATAGCGAGGATTATCAGTGGGAGCGAAGGCGGCATACCAGGATGAGTCATCCTTCAGGCGTCCATTGGGATTCTTTCCAAATACTTGGGCAGTTCCGGTCTTACCGGATGTCGCAACTGGAAATCCTGCAAAGACGCCAGCAGATGTTCCAGAGATAACCACTTCTCGGAGAGATTCATGGAGGAATGCAATCATCTCCTTTGAAACTCCAATATCACCGAGATTCTGTGGTTCAAATCGCTTTATGACTTTGCCGTCGTTGGAGACGATGGCTTTTGCGATCGTTGGCTTCCAGATCGTTCCACCATTTGCAATCGCTGCATACATCTGTGCCAATTTGATTGGGGTGATAACGGTATCGCCCTGGCCGATGGAGAAGTTAACTGCATCGCCGGCGCGGACCTTGTCACCATCAAGACAGTTCTCTTTAGCGAGTTGAATCAAGAATGGTGTCTGTTGAGCTTTAGTAGCTCGAGCTTCATAGTTGCAATAGAAATCTTTATTCTGGTCATACCAAGCCTTGCGCCAGTTGCGATCTGCCAGGCGGCTCTTTGACTCAGATGGTAAGTCGACGCCAGTCTTCTCTCCCATCTGGAAGCGCTTTGCTGCATTGAAGAAGTAATCGTGAGCATCTGATTTTGGCTTTAAACCACCATCACGCAGCCACTCATCAAAGGCAATCTGATACCAGATGGTGTCGCAGGAGATCGCCATCGCCTTCTTCATGGAGAGCACACCTTGTGCCTTAGATTCAAAGTTATTGAAGATACGTGTTCCCACTTCGACCTTTGCGGGACAGTCATATCTGTCATACATCGAATAGCCCGCATCACTTGCTGCGATGGCAGAGACTGCTTTAAAAGTTGAACCTGGCGCATAGAGACCCTGGAGTGCGCGGTTGAGAGCAGGAACTCCCGTGCGCTCACTAAAGAGATTTCTCGCCTCCTCAACTGTTAATCCTGTTTCAAATGAGTTGGGGTCAAAAGTTGGATAGGAAGCGATTGCAAGGATCTGACCGTTGTAAGCATCCATCACCACGGCAGCTCCGCCATCTGCATATCGCCCTGATGCCTTTGCGCGCTTAACCGCATCGGCAAGTGCTTTCTCAGCAGATGCCTGCAATCGGATATCAATACTTGTTACTAGGTGATTGCCCGGAACCGGCTTCGTATTCTGACTCGTGCTGGTCACAGCTTCCTTGCGATCGACAATCACAGTCTTAATGCCGGGCTTGCCGCGAAGGTATTCGTCGTATTGGATCTCAAGTCCGGCCTTACCAATCGACTCTGATCTGAAGTAAGAGCGACCATTTGCGCCAGAGAGATCGTAATCAGTAAGCGGTCCAACATAACCGAGTAAGTGTGCGCCATTGACCCCGGCAATTCCTGGGTAATTTCGAATCGCAATCGGGGTTGCAGATATTCCTGGATATTTATCGGAACGCTCCACGATTTGTAGCGCAATCTGTGGATCTGCCTCTTTAGTGATAGGGATCGGTTGGAAACGCGATCCAGTCCAACATCCTGACTTCTTCCCCTTTGGTAGTTCACCACAGAGGCGGGTGCGCTGCCAGACATCCTCAAAATTCAGCCCTAGAAGTTGTGAGAGATTCTTGAGAACTGCAAATCCCTTATCTTCCTGCTTATCAATCTTCGTGCGATCGACGGTAACGGCAAGGCCTACTTTATTAAGTGCCAATGGAACGCCAGAGGAATCAACTATGAGGCCTCTCGTTGCAGGTGTGACGACATCGCGGCTCTGAATACTCAGCGCTGCATCCTTATATTTTGGAGCAGCTGCTACTTGAAGGTAGAAGAGGCGACCAAGGAGAGCAAGGAGCAGGGATGCGATAAAGATTTGTAGAAAGATGAGCGAGAGACGAGAGCGCTGATTCATATCCGAGATGCCGTTCCAAATACAAGGGCATGAAGGCGAGAGACGATTGGTAGAAGAAGTGGAGTCACTACTGCCGACCAGAATGCAGTACCGAGACAGATAAAGATTACTTGGAGAGCACTTCCTAATTGCTGTCCGAGTAAGAGACCAAAGAGGGCATAGAGGACTTGTGCGCCAATAACACCTGCAACAACCAGGAAGACGATGTTAAGTGGATTGGCTCTCACATGGTCATCGCCATAAGAGAGAAATGAGATAACGAACGATACGAGAATCAAGACCAAGGTCCAATGCCCTAACGGACCGGGCGCAGTCTCTGAGAGATCCATCAGGAGGCCGGCTCCAAATCCAGTTAAGGCTCCGATCTCTGGCGTGCTCATCGATGCCCAGATCAGTGTGAAGATCAATATGAGCGAGAAACCTCCTGCTGGCAGGCGCATCTGTGTAACAAAACCCTCTTGCAGGAGATAGACAAGAGTAAAGATGGGAAAAGAGAAGAGGAATCTGCGCGAGAACATCGTCGACTATCCCTTTGATGAAGGGCTAGGACTTGGTG
>JBEEOC010000132.1:0-6946 GCA_041191845.1 Actinomycetota bacterium
GACGATGCGCGCTACAACCTTCTTTGTCAGCGTCGGCTTCTTTATCAAGATGCGTGGATTCGGGGGAGTGAGCAAGAAAGATATTCCACTCCTTGCCGCAATCGGCATCGCTGACTTCTCAGCCAACCTACTTCTTGGTGTTGCAACGACAAAGGGATTAGTTTCAATTGCGATGGTACTTGGTTCGCTCTATCCGATTGCCACCGCAATCCTTGCCTATCTCTTCCTCCACGAACGACTCCATAAAGCCCAATATGTTGGAATCGTCTTAGCTGTTGGCGGAGTCGCTCTTATATCTGCACTCCAGTAGGCGAGTGTGATCAACTTCAACATCAGTTACGACAGTAAAGTGAGAGAGAAGTCTTGTTGCATCAATAAAGTCCCCATCACCTTCAATCTCAACGAGCGATAACTGCAGGATTTCAATAACACCTGCTTCAACGAGCGCCATCAAAAATGTGGGACCTGCTTCAACTACTAAATCTCCCTCGAGATTATTCGCAATCTCTTCTACGCGTTGAGCAAGGTCGCCACTTACGACAACTTGCTTCATCTGCGGGTGGGGGAGTTGCAGTGGGGTTGTGTTGCGGGTGAAGACATAGATGGGCACTTCGCTTGCGCCATAACTTTCAATTAGTGCGCTCTGCTTACCAATAATGAAGGCCTTGGCTGCGCGATGGGTCGCAAGAAATCTCTTCCGATCGGCCGGCGTTGAGAGCGGGGCAGAGGAGCCGCCTAGGGTGGTGGCTCCATTAGATGCCACGACAAGAGATGCGATGAGAGCCATTTCGCGAAGAATATCCCCGCATAGCCGCCAATTCACACCATATTTTCAGGCTCAGAGCCTGCGATAAGTTGAGTTTGCGCCTTCGCCTTGGTTAGCCTTGCCAAATGCGTATGCGCTCTCTGGCAACTGTGTTGGTCTGCGCCCTTGCTTGGGCGATTCCTCCGGTTGCTCAGGCTGCTCCGACCCTGGCTCAGATTCAGGCGCAGGTCAATGATCTCCAGGACCAGGCAACAGCTGCCGCCGAGGGAGCCCAAGAGGCGAAGGTGAAGTTGGCAGCCCTGCAGCGCAGCCTCAATGGAATTCAGGCCCAGGCAGCAATCCAGGGTAAGAATGTTGATGCCATCTCTCGCAACCTCGGAGTAATCGCAGTCAATCAATATAAATCTGGCTCACTGAGCCAGAGCCTAGAGCTACTCTTCTCAAGCGACCCCACTCTCTATCTCAGTTCCGCAGGTTCGCTTGAATCTATAACCCGCCAGAAGTCGATTCAATTGAAGAAGTATCAATCTGCTACCCAAAAGCTCAATGCGACCTCGATGACTGTCTCTGATCGCCTCGCTCAAGTAAAGGCGCTCGAGAAGAAGCTCGCCCAACAGAGTGCGGTAGCGCAGGCAAAGTTGAAGAAGGCGGAGGCCATCCTTGCTCGCTTGAAGAAGGAAGATCGCGAACGCCTAGCTCGACTTGCTCAGGAGCAAGAGGATGCAGATCAGGCAAGTTCACTTGCTCAAGCGAAGTCCCTTGGCGGCATCTCGGGTCGTGCTGGTATTGCCATCAAGTTTGCATTTAAGCAGATCGGCGACCGCTACGTATTTGGCGCTGATGGAATGACCTATTGGGATTGTTCGGGATTGACGATGCGCGCTTATCAGGCAGCTGGCGTCAACTTGCCACACTCATCTGCGGCGCAATCTCGTATGGGTAAATCAATTCCATTTAATCAGAAGAAGCCTGGAGATTTGGTTTTCTTTGGTCGACCTGTCTCTCACGTGGGAATCTATATCGGTGGTGGAAAGATGGTCCATGCGCCACGTTCTGGATCTCGCGTGAAGATTGCATCTGCCTCATCCCTTGGTTCTAAGAGGCTCGTTGCGGTCCGCCGTTTCTAATGATCGATAGCGAGAAGATCCTCTGCATCACCAATGATTTTGGCCCACGGGCCGGTGGTATTGAGACATTTATTATCGGTTTGATCGAGCGGATGCCGAAGGGCACAGTCATCGTCTTTACATCCCAGCAGGGCGATACCCGAGATTACGATGCGCAGTGGCTCAACGAATACGGCGTTGAAGTTATCCGCGATAAATCCAAGGTTCTCCTTCCCTCACTTCGAGTTGGCAGAGCGGTTCGCACAATCATCAGAGAGCGGGCGATTACAAAGGTCTTCTTTGGCGCTGCGGCACCACTCGGTCTTTTAGCTCATGGGGTTCGTAAGGCAGGTGCAAAAAAGATTGTTGCCCTCACCCATGGCCATGAGGTCTGGTGGGCAAAGCTATGGCCATTTTCATGGGCGGTAAGAAGAATCGGAAAAGGCGTCGATAGCCTCACCTATTTAGGGGACTTCACAAAGAAGGCGATCTCTCGCGCACTCACACCAGATGCAATCAATTCAATGGTCAGGATTGCACCTGGTATCGACACAGAACACTTTGCACCTGCTGCAGATAGCGAGCTTCTCAAGCGCGAGCTCGATTTAGAAGGCAAACGAGTGATTGTCAGCGTTGGAAGACTTGTTCATCGCAAAGGTCAAGACACCCTCGTTGAGGCACTTCCTGAAATTTTGAAAGAGTATCCCGATGCTCACCTCCTCTTCGTGGGAGTCGGGCCCCATCTTGAATACATCCATAAACGTGCAATCCAGCTCGGTGTATTGGCGAATATCTCATTTGTGGGACGGGTTCAGTATTCAGAGCTACCACGTTTCATATCTGTCGGTGAGATCTTTGCGATGCCGAGTAGATCACGGTTGGCCGGTCTTGAAGTTGAAGGCCTAGGCATCGTTTACCTCGAGGCAAGCGCTTGCGAACTTCCTGTTGTAGGGGGGCTCTCAGGTGGAGCGCCAGATGCAGTACTGGAAGGTGAGACAGGGTTTGCAGTAGATGGACTCAATCCCACTGCTGTTGCAGGCGCCGTCAACCAATTACTTGCAGATCCAGAACGCGCCAAGGAGATGGGACGTCGCGGTCGCCAATGGATTATCGATGAGTGGGAGTGGCGACATTGGTCTGCCCGCTTCAACTCTCTCTTTGATTAATTTTCCAACTTTGCAATCGCTTCGACTCGATTACGGACCTCTAGCTTTCGGTAAATCGAGGTGAGATGGCTCTTGATTGTGGCAACAGAGTTATGGCGCTTTCGCGCAATCTCTTCAGTGGTGGCACCGGTTGCGATATCACTCAAAATCTCACGCTCTCGCAAGGTCAGGAGATGGAGTCGTGATTGCTTCGGTTTGTTTTGTTTGTCCCCAAAGCCTCGCTCTGTGAGATATCGCTCGATGATTGAAGTGAGTTCGTGCGGGAGTTCGCTCTTTGAGATCACATGAGAATAACCAAGATGGTGAGCGGCTTCGACCATCGCCCACCGATCATGTTCGCTGACCAATATCGAGAGCGCCATAGGATGGATTCGGCGAATCGCTGGAGCCAAGACAATGCCATCGCCATCTTCTAACTCTCGTTCGACGACGATGCAATCAAATCTTTCGACTCTGATGGTGGCGATCGCCGCTCGTAGAGTCTGTTCCGTGCGAAGGGTGATCTGTCTCGGTAGTGGGTGGAGCGCAAGGCGGCCGACCAAGAGGAGGCGAAGTGGTTGGTCTCCAGATGAAAGCACAATCTCCACCTTCCATCACAGTTACTGTGAGTTACATCGAAAGGTGGAGATTTTCTAATGTGCAAAGGGGTGGGCTCAATAGGAGCAGCCCTAGTTACTCCTTGGAGTAGAGCGCAGCAATAGTCTCGGCATACTGCTGAGCTACGACATGGCGCTTCACTGAGAGCTTTGCTGTGAGCTGACCACCTGCAATAGTGAAATCCTCGGCAAGGATTGCAAATTTGCGGATGGATTCAGCCTTAGAGACAGCCTTGTTCGCCTCATCGACTGCAGTCTGGATAACTGCGATGAGATCTGGATCATTGACCAGAGTTGCAACAGTGGCATCGCCCTTGTTATTTGCTGCAATCCAACCCTTAATCATCTCGGGATCGATTGTGATGAGAGCTGCAATAAATGGCTGGTTATCACCTACGACCATACATTGGCTCACAAGTGGATGAGCGCGAAGTCGATCTTCAAGCACTGCTGGGGCGACGTTCTTTCCTCCTGCAGTGACGATCAACTCCTTCTTTCGCCCAGTGATGTAGAGGAATCCATCTTCATCGAGTCGACCGAGGTCGCCTGACTTAAACCAGCGACCATCGAAGACCTCCTGGTTTGCAGCATCGTTCTGCCAGTATCCGCGCATCACGATTGCGCCAGCGATGAGAACTTCACCATCTTCAGCGATCTTGATTGATGTACCTGGAATTGGTTGGCCAACAGAGCCAACGCGAAGTGATGTGCTCAAGTTGAGCGTTGCACCAGCGGTTGTCTCGGTAAGTCCATAGCCTTCAAGAATTGTGATGCCAGCGCCGCGGAAGAAGTGGCCAAGGCGAGCACCGAGCGGTGCACCACCTGAAATTGCTGCCTCAACGCGACCACCGAGAGTATTGCGAATCTTTGAATAGACGAGAGCATCGAAGAGCTTATGCTTGATCGCAAGCCCTGGCTTGAACTTCTTTGCATCAAGGTTCTCAGAGTATGCGATAGCAATCTCAGCTGCTTTACGGAAGATCTTTCCCTTGCCAGCTGCCTCTGCCTTCGCCTCAGCGCCGTTATAGACCTTCTCGAAGATGCGAGGAACTGCGAGTACGAAGGTTGGCTTAAAGGAGGCGAGATCTGCGAGGAGGCGAGTCTGAACATCGGCGCAGTGTGCAAGGTGGAGTCCTGCAGTGATGGAACCGATCTGCACCATGCGACCGAATACGTGTGCAACTGGAAGGAAGAGAAGCGTTGAGCCACCAGGCTTAAGGAAGAGATCTGCCGCTCCTTGCACGACATTTCCACACTCAGCGAGGAAGTTACCGTGTGTGAGTTGAACTCCCTTTGGCTTTCCAGTTGTTCCTGATGTGTAGATGAGAGTTGCCAGAGAGTCTGGTGAGAGAGTTTGACGTCGATTATCAATCTCTCCATCAGAGATATGAGCACCGCTCTTACGAAGAACATCGAGAACATCATCTGTCATCGTCCAGATATGTTTTGTGTGAGCAGGCAATACTGGAGTGACGAGCTCGCGGAGCGCAGGAGTCTCGACGATGAGCGCAACTGCGCCTGAATCGTTAAGAATCCAATCAACTTGCTCTGGAGATGATGTCTCGTAGATTGGCACAACAACTGCGCCCGCAAACCAAGAAGCGAAATCAAGGATGGTCCACTCGTAACGAGTACGCGCCATGATCGCAACGCGATCACCGGCTTGAACTCCAGCTGCAATGAGGCCCTTAGCGGTAGCGCGAATCTCGCTCTCTACCTCTCGAGCAGTCAATTGTTGCCAGCCATCTCCTAGTGGACGTGACATCGTGATGCGCTCGGGCTCAAACCAAGCACGCTCAGCGATGAGGTTGGTGAGGTTGCCTTCTGTGGCAGCAGGGACGAGAGCCGGGGTAGTGATTTCATTCATGGCGCTAACGCTAGCGGGAGGAGGCATAGAAAGGGAAGGGTTGGTAGCCTTCGTGTCATGTCCGAATCCAGCACATCCTCAATTGAAGTAGAAGCACCTCTCGCCGAGGTGGCCGCCAAACTCTCTGCCATCGCCGAATACCCGCAGTGGCTGAGCTCCATTAAGAAGGTCGAGGTCACCGAGAGCGATAGCCAGGGTCGCGCCCTTAAGGCCGATGTCTCTATCGATGCTGGCGTAATGAAAGATCGCGCCACCCTCTCCTATGACTGGAGCAAAGCGCCTGCCGAAATCTCCTTCTCACTCGATGATGCAGATCTCATGACGACGATGGATGGTAAATACACCCTCAAGGCAATTGATGCCGATACAACTCTTGTCACTTATGAGTTGGGTGTTGAACTCTCACTTCCTGTTCCACGGATGATGATTGCAAAGACAGAGAAATCAACGATTGATCAGGCGCTCAAAGAGTTGCAGGCTCACTTCGAATAATGTCCCACACAATCGGAATTGATGTCGGTGGAACCAAAGTCCTTGGTGGTGTAGTCACTGAAGCGGGAGAAGTTCTCAAGACATCTCGACGCGACACACCACGCGAAGGTGGAAGTGCGCTGTCTCAGACAATTGCAGATGTAGCACGTGAACTTGCAGCAGAGTTTGATATCTCTGCAGTCGGTCTATCTGCAGCTGGCTTTGTCTCATCCGATCGCAAGACGATGCTTGCAACTCCCAATATCGCGGGATGGAATGGGGTGCAGCTCGATGCAGAGCTCACCTCTCTTATCAATCTTCCTGTTGTTCTTGAAAATGATGCCAATGCGGCAGCATGGGGCGAGCGAACATTTGGTGCCGGTAAAGGTAAGCAGAATATGTTGATGGTCACCGTCGGCACCGGCGTTGGTGGCGGAATCATCGTCAATGGGCAGTTACTACGCGGTGCATTTGGTGTTGCTGCTGAGATTGGTCACCTTCGCGTTCTTCCAGAGGGCCACCTCTGTGGTTGTGGTGCACGTGGTTGCTTTGAACAATATGCATCAGGTAATGCTCTCCTTCGCCATGCACGTGAGGCGATTGCAGCAAGCCCAGATTTAGCTCGGAACCTTCTGGCGCGTGGCGATGGCACCTTAGAGGGGCTGACTGGTCGCGCAATCACAGAGGCAGCTCGAGAGGGCGATCAAGTTGCAATCTCTGCCTTCAACACCACAGCGCAATGGCTGGGTGCAGGAATTGCATCCCTTGCCGTCATTCTCGACCCCGAGTGCGTTGTGATCGGTGGGGGAGTTGTCGATGCTGGAGAGATTCTCTTAGCTCCAACCCGCGCTGCGATGGAGCGCTATATGCCATTTGCTGGCAAGCATCCCTATCCGGAGATTATCCCCGCCACTCTTGGTAATGAAGCAGGACTTGTGGGCGCTGCGAACTTAGCGCGCTCCTAATTTATTCAC
>JBEEOC010000133.1:0-5201 GCA_041191845.1 Actinomycetota bacterium
TGTTGAGGTAAATGAGATCAGCCTTCTTTCGCTCTAACTTAGCCAGGGCTAGGGCTTTGAGATCTCCATCTGTCTCTGCTGCAAAGGCAACTACGACCTTTTGCAAATCATGTGCAGGTAGCGAAGCTAAGAGGTCTGGATTCTCGGTAAGGGTGATGGCGGAGAAATTCTCCTTCTTAATCTTCTGCGATGAAATCTCTACTGGTCTGGCATCAGAGACGGCGGCAGACATAAAGAGAAAATCAGAGTCATTAAAGTGAGTTTGAAGAGCGGTTGCCATATCAGAGACCGAGACAACATCTATTCGATGGACACCTGGGTGAGTTGGTCGCTCGCTATTTGCAATGATGAGAGTGACCTCAGCCCCTCTTCTGCGGGCAGCCTCTGCGATAGCTATTCCCTGAATACCGGTTGATCTATTTCCGATATATCTCACCGGATCAATGGCTTCTCTCGTCCCACCGGCTGTTACGAGAACTTTCTTTCCAAGAAGATCCTTTGGGGACAAAGTCTGTGTTGTAAATCGTTCTATGATTTCGGTTGTGTCTGGGAATCTACCCTTTCCAACATCACCACTGGTAAGGGCGCCCTCTGACGGTTCCATCACATCGATACCGCGTGAGCGAAGGAGAGCGACATTCTCTTGCGTCGCCTTGTTAAACCACATATTGGGATGCATAGCCGGAACAAGGAGAATCGGTGCATCTGATGCGAGAACGCAATTAGTGAGAAGGTCATCGGCTCTTCCTGCTGCAATCCGTGCTATCAAGTCAGCCGTCGCAGGTGCAATAACAATCGCCTCCGCGACTCGGGCGAGAGAGACATGGCGAACTTGGTCAACGCTTTCAAATACCTGCGTTGTCACGGGTCGCCCTGAGAGAGCCTTCCACGTAGCGCTTCCGACAAAGTTGAGACTTGAAGGGGTTGGAACAACTGTAATTGCAAAACCACGATCTTGGAGGCGCCTGAGGAGATCACAGGCCTTATAAGCAGCAATGCCGCCTCCAACTCCGAGAATAATCTCGCGAGCTGGGGCGGACATGACTTGAAAGAGTGGTGACTTAAGCGTTTGTCTCGAGATTTTCGATGGTCAAGAGACCTTCATTAATCTCACGAAGCGCGATAGAGAGCGGCTTCTCATGGACATATGTATCAACAAGTGGTCCAACATACTCAAGGAGTCCCTCGTTGAGTTGTGAATAGTAAGCGTTGATCTGACGAGCGCGCTTTGCTGCATAGAGTACGAGGGCATACTTAGAACCGCTCTTATCGAGAAGTTCGTCGATAGGTGGGTTAGTGATTCCGTCGACGTGTCCGCTCATCGTTGCTCCTTAGATAGTTCAAAAAAATGCCTCTTACGAGGAGGCCAATCTTATCAGGGCTTCGACGACCTCATTCACCTCAGTATTGACGATCACGGTATCGAAGAATGAGGCGGCAGCGAGCTCCTCCTGGGCGAGGGCCAATCTGGCTGCCCTACGCTCTGGCGAGTCTGTCCCACGGCCTTCAAGGCGTGAGACCAACTCCTCCCATGAAGGTGGCTCGAGAAAGACAAGAACCGCCTCGGATGAGTGAGCTCTGACCTGCTTGGCGCCAGAGATCTCAATCTCCAGCAAGACATTCACGCCCTCTGAAAGAGCCTTCTCAACAGGTCCCCGAGGTGTGCCATAACGATTACCTGCAAATTCCGCCCACTCTAAGAACTCACCGGCCTGAATAGCGCGATCGAACTCTTCATTTGAGTAATAGAAGTAATCAACCCCGTTGCTCTCATTAAATCGTGGCTGGCGAGTTGTGGCAGAGATGCTAACCCAGAACTCAGGAACTTTTCGAAGCGCCTTTGCTACGGTGCTCTTTCCGACTCCACCCGGACCTGAAAGAACAATGAGACGACCACGTGGCTTTGTAGATGGAATCTCAAACTCCTTTAGCAACGCGGTGCGTTGATGACGACCTAAACCCTGGACGCGTCGAGTTGGTGAGATATGTAATCTCTCCATCAACGCTTGAGCCCGAATCTTGCCATACCCTGGGAGAGATTCGAGCAACTCAGATACGCGCATCTTTCCTAAGACCGGATTGGTATCGGCCATAGTGAGATAATCTGGAAGCGATATTAGCCCACGATGAATATCGCCCTTAATAGAAGCTCTCTCTCGGCGAGCAGCCTTTGCTGCTTCAAGCGCGCGCGCTCTCTCTTCAACTGAGAGTTGAGGAGGTTGAGACATGGGCTAATTCTAGCCAGCGATCTCCGCTGCGATTACACGGGCAGCCTCACTCATCGCTGCCGCTCCATCTCTCCAGGCACCGGTAATTGGACGTCCAATGACGACATAGTTGGCGCCAGAGGCTATTGCCTGCGAAGGAGTCATCGTGCGCACTTGATCATCAGAGCCTTGCGACCCAGCCGGACGAACGCCAGGAGTGATGATAATTGGCTTCTCTCCCACTGCACTTCTAATCGCTGCAATCTCAAGTGGCGAGGACACAATTGCCTTCGCTCCCGAATTCACCGAGAGGCTCGCAAGGGCAACTGCGCTCTCCAGCGCTGGATTGGCATAGCCAATTTCGAAGAGATCTTCTTCAGAGAGTGATGTAAGAACCGTCACTGCAGTGATATCTATGTGAGGAACAGCATCTACTGCTGCCTTCACCATTGTCGAACCACCTGAAGCGTGGACCGTCAGAAATCTTGGTGATAACTCGGATATTGCAGCTGCTGCCGACGCAACTGTGTTTGGAATATCGTGAAGTTTCAAATCGAGGAAGATATCAACACCAAAGTCGTTCTTTATCTTTCGCACTCCCTCGGCACCAAAAGTGAGAAAGAATTCGAGGCCGAGCTTATAAACAGAGACGCTTTCGCGAGTAGCCTCAATCCACCTTTGAGCGGTCTCCAAATCACAAGTGTCAACGGCGAGGATGATCGGTGCTGTCATGGCGCTCCTTTAACGATGTGCGTAACTAACTGCTTGTGACAGCGAAGTAAATCCTCGCTGTGCGAGAAGTTCTCGTAGCTCATTTTGAATTGAGATAATCGCAGTTGGATTACCAAAGCTTGCCGTTCCCACTGAAACACCAGAGGCTCCTGCAAGAATCATCTCGAGCGCGTCGCGACCTGATGCGACACCACCCATTCCAAGAATTGGCAGGCTGGGAAGTGCTTCGCGCACCTGATAGATAGCCCTTACGGCAACGGGGCGAATAGCAGGACCCGAAAGACCACCTGTCTTGCCACCAAGATGTGGCTTCATCGTGTCGAGATTGATCACCATACCTAAAACAGTATTAATTAAAGCAACGCCATCTGCGCCAGCATCGGCAACGCTCTTTGCTACCGCTGCGATATTTGTAACATCAGGGGTCAGCTTGGCAAGAATGGGGATCTCTCCCCCGATAACTTTTCTTACCCCATCTATAACTCGCGCAGAAGTGTCGCAATCCGTAGCGAAGACAAGGCCGCGGTTTTCAACATTAGGACAGGAGATATTGACCTCGATAGCCGAGATGCCCGATGTTGATCGGAGCTTCCGGGCTAGGACTGCATACTCTTCAACTGTCTCACCAGCAATCGAAACAATGACACGTGAGCCTTGCGACAGTAACCATGGAACATCATTAGCCAGAAAGGAATCGATGCCAGGTCCTTGCAGGCCAATTGAGTTGAGCATGCCTGACGGCGTTTCGGCCATACGTGGCGTTGGACGACCATGGCGAGGCTTATTCATTACTGACTTAGTGACTACTGCCCCAATATCTTTTAGCGGAAAGAATTGGGCCAACTCTTTACCGCTAGAGGCGCAACCACTTGCTGTGAAGAGCGGTGAAGGAAACCAAGCGTTTCCTAGCGTGGTTGAAAGATCAACGGCGGCGCTCATTAAAAGCCCTCCGTGCTCTTGCCCACTAAATCCCAACAGACCTTGGAGCCATCCATCACTGGTCCATCAATACAGCTGCGCTTCATTGAGATAACGCCTTCATCATCTCTTACAGGCAGAACACAAGTCATACAGATGCCTACACCGCAGGCCATCGACTCTTCCACCGACGCTTGGTGCAGAACCCCATGGGTATCTGCGATCTCTGTGATCGCCTTCAACATCGCCATTGGCCCGCATGAGTAAATGATCTCGACATTGCGTTCTTCGATAATCGATGAGAGCTGAGTTGTTACCCGGCCCGACTCCCCCATAGAGCCATCTTCGGTAAAGATCTTAAGTGAGTTAACGGAGCGTTTGCCCTCCATTGGGGCATAGATCTTTGATCCGTTGCTGGCTCCTAAGATCATATCTACTCGGCAACCACGACTCTTAAGCAAGTCAGCTAAGCCAAATAGCGGCGCCGATCCATAGCCACCACCGATAAGAAGAGCGTTTGCAGGTTCAGTTGGAACACCAAATGACTTACCAAGTGGAGTGACAACATCAACTTCAGCCCCTTCTGCTTGAGCGCAGAGCCACTTTGATCCTGAACCATGGGGGGCGACAATCAACTCAACAGTTCCACCGAACTGCGAACTCTCAGTCGTGCGAGATATTGCGAAGGCTCTGCGCAGAACCATACGAGAGGAATCACCACCTACTTGGATTGCGATGAAGTTACCGGGTCTGCAATTGCGAGCAGCCTCACCCACACTCAAAATAATCTGGTGATAGGCGCCTACTCTCTTATTTGAGATGACGGTTGCAGTTACTTGAACCGCAGACTTATTGATTGTGCTCATGCCAACCACTCTTGAATTGACTTCACACCAAGCTCGCCTTCTCGCAAGACTTTGATACCTTCAACGGCCGCACTAAATCCAGGCGTAGTTGTGATGATTGGAATACTGCGCTGAACTGCTGCAGTTCGAATTGCCCAGCCATCGGCTCGTGTGCCACGGCCAACAGGAGTGTTGATGACGAGATCAATCTCGCCAGAATTGAGGATGTCAACGATCGTAGGTTCACCGAGTGGACCGCGCCCCTGTGAATTCTTTCGGACCTGTGAGGTAATAACACCATGTCCTGCCAAGAATGAGGCGGTTCCTTCGGTTGTTAAAACCTTAAATCCAAGAGCTACAAGGGCGCGCGCTGGCTCAACCCCTGCGTTCTTATCTTTATCTGCCAGAGAGATGAAGACGGTACCGCTCTTTGGTAGAGGACCAAATGAGCTGATCTGGCTCTTTGCATATGCTCCACCGAAACTCGATGAGATACCCA
>JBEEOC010000134.1:0-4784 GCA_041191845.1 Actinomycetota bacterium
CTAAATCTTGATAAGAACGAGTGGAGAAATCTCTTCCATTACAAGGATAGATCAGAAGCTGCACCTTTAACGCAATATTATTATCACGCGCTTTGAGCGCCACAGCGCTAGCCAGAGTTGCACCAGCGCTATCGCCAGCAACTCCGATTGCACCGATATCAATCTTTAATTCATCGGCATGATCTCTTGCCCAGAGAAGAGTCGCATAGCAATCATCAAAGGGGATAGGAAATGGATGCTCAGGGGCTTTCTGGTAATGAACCCCGATGATGGTGTATCCGGATTGATTTGCAAGACGTGACATCGATGCGTCATACATATCGAGGTAGTTAAGAACAAAACCGCCTCCATGGAAATGAATCAACGCTGGTGCCTGAGGATTATCAGTGGGGCGGTAAATTCTTATCGGCAGATCTGATGTTGGTCCTGGGATAAATCGATTGATTACTTCATAGAGAGGTTCAGCAGGGCCCGAGGTGGCCATTCTCCCTTGGGTATTTGCGCGAATCTCAGATAATGGCGCCTCCCAGACGGCGGGGGCGCCGGCGGCAGCCTGCTTCTCAAGGAAAGCTTTGATTTCTGGCGCAAGTGACATGGAGCCAGTAAATCACTGGCGAGCACCCTTGTGTGACTTCTCGCCGCCGAGTCTTAAAGGTAGACTTCAACCAGGTCAACGTTGACATACGGGCTCGACTTTTTAGCCCCATTCCACTCAATTAAATTTGGAGTATCTCAGATGCGTTTTGGTGTTCTTACAGGTGGCGGAGATTGCCCAGGCCTTAACGGTGTTATCCGTGGCGTTGTAACAAAGGGAATTAAAGAGTATGGCTATGAGTTTGTAGGTTTCCGTGATGGCTGGAAGGGACCTCTTGAAGGTCTGACCATGCCGCTTGATCTTGCAACTGTAAAGCCAATCCTGGCTAAGGGCGGAACGATCCTCGGATCATCTCGCACCAACCCATTTAAGATCGATGGCGGCGTTGAGAAGATTAAGGCAAACCTTGAGGCACATGGCGTCGATGCACTTATTGCTATCGGCGGCGAAGATACCCTCGGCGTTGCAACTAAGCTCCATGCCCTCGGCGTTAAGGTGATTGGTGTTCCAAAGACGATCGATAACGACCTCAACAACACCGACTTCACATTTGGTTTTGATACTTCAGTAAATATCGCGATGGAGGCAATCGATCGCCTCCACACCACAGCAGAGTCTCACCACCGCCCACTCATCGTTGAGGTGATGGGTCGCCATGCTGGATGGATTGCACTCCACTCAGGTATTGCCGGAGATGCTGCCTGCATCTTGGTTCCTGAGGTGAAGTTCTCGGTCGATAAGGTCTGCGAATATGTGAAGTCACGTTTTGCAACTGGCACTGCGCCGATCATCGTTATTGCAGAGGGTGCTATTCCTCAAGATGGCGACATGATTGTTAAGGATCAAGAGCTCGATGCCTTCGGCCATGTGAAGCTATCAGGAATTGGCGATTGGCTCGCTAAGGAGATTGAGGCAAAGACTGGTTACGAGACCCGTTGCACAGTCCTCGGCCATATCCAGCGCGGTGGAACACCGACTGCATTTGACCGCGTTCTCTCATCTCGCTTCGGTCTTGAGGCAATCACAGCTGCCCACCAGGGTGATTGGGGAACGATGATGGCCCTTCACGGCACAGATATCGTCCATGTCCCGTTGGCATCGGCTACCGATGTCTTGAAGACAGTTCCGGTCTCACGCTATGAGGAGATCTTCTCCTTCTTCGGTTAATCCGAGATTAATTACTGAGCACCATTTCCCTTCGAGACTTTAGGCTAACTCCATGACCTCATTAGATTCGCTCTTTGACGATAAGTGCGTTGCCGCCCAGCAGCCACAATGGCCTGGCGGAGCTACAGGGGAGCCGTTAGCTAAGGCTGTGGCAGAGTTGAAATCTCTGCCACCGCTTGTCTTCGCAGGTGAGTGCGATGAGTTGAAAGCTCGAATTGCAGATGCTGCTGCGGGTAAAGCATTCTGGCTTCAAGGTGGAGATTGCGCTGAGACATTTGGCTCTGCAACTGCAGATTCAATCCGTAATCGCATCAAGACTATTCTGCAGATGGCTGCAGTTTTGCAGTATCAATCATCACTACCAGTGATCAAGGTCGGTCGCATGGCGGGTCAATTTGCAAAGCCTCGCTCCAATGACACCGAGACTCGTAATGGCGTCACCTTGCCGGCATATCGCGGTGATGCTGTTAATGGTCTTGAGTTCACAGAAGAGGCTCGCACGCCAGATCCACAGCGATTGGTCAAGGTCTATAACACCTCTGCTGCAACGCTCAATCTCGTTCGCGCCTTCACGCAAGGTGGTTTTGCGGATCTTCGTCGCGTCCATGAGTGGAATAAGGGATTTATCAAAGATTCAACCTTTGGTGAGCGCTATGAGCAGGTTGCAAATGAAATTGGTCGTGCACTTTCATTTATGGAATCTGCGGGCGTTGATCCCAATGAGTTTAAGTCGGTTGATTTCTATGCCAGCCATGAAGCTCTCATCATCGAATATGAGAAGGCGCTAACACGTATCGATTCCCGTACCGATCTTCCATACGATGTCTCTGGCCACTTCCTCTGGATTGGTGAGCGTACTCGTCAGATGGATGGCGCTCATATTGATTTTGCATCGAAGGTGCGCAATCCAATCGGCGTAAAGCTAGGTCCTAAGACCACAGTTGAAGATGCTCTCGCTCTGATTGAGAAGCTCGATCCAAATCGCGAGCCAGGTCGCCTCACATTTATTACCCGTATGGGCGCCGGAAAGATCCGCGAGATTCTTCCTGCACTCGTTGAAGGTGTGACAAAGAGCGGTGCGCAAGTTCTCTGGGTCTGCGATCCAATGCATGGCAATACCTTTGAGACAGCCAATGGTTATAAGACTCGCCAATTCGATGATGTTCTCGATGAGGTCCGTGGCTTCTTTGAGGTTCACAAGAAGCTTGGCACCCACCCTGGTGGTATTCATATCGAACTCACCGGCGATGATGTCACCGAGTGCCTCGGTGGTGGTAACCAGATTTCTGAGAAGGATCTCGAATCTCGCTATGAGACTGCGTGCGATCCACGACTCAATCATTCCCAGTCACTGGAGCTCGCCTTCTTAGTTGCAGAGATGCTTCGCGACCGCTAATTAATATGGCAGAGCTCATCTCCACCACACTCCAATCACCGATTGGAAAGCTCTACATCCTCACACGTGGCCAGATGGTTCTTGGGCTCAATCTCTCCGGTTTTCAAGATCTCCTCTCATCCCTGACAGCGCGTGAATTAGAGGAGAAGATCGGCAAAGCGAAGTATGTCGATGGCGTGAGCGATAAGTTGGAAGATTACTTTGACGGCAATTTGAAGGCGATCAATTCAATCTCAGTAAAGCAACCCGGTGGTGATTTCTCACAAGCAGCATGGTCTGCGATGCGAAAGATTAAAGCGGGTGCAATGGAGTCATATGCAGATCTGGCTTATCGAGCAGGTAGTCCAGCTGCAGTGAGGGCTGCTGGAAGTACTTGTGCTAAGAATAAGATTGCAATCATTATCCCGTGCCACCGCATCGTTAAATCAGGCGGTGCAATCGGTGCATATGGATGGGGTGTGGAGAAGAAGCTCTGGTTATTACGCCATGAAGGTGCGCTCGATTAACCGAGCGCCTTCTTCATAATCACAATCGCTTCATCGCATTGCACATCATCAAAATCTAGGTGGGTAACGAGTCGCGCATAACTCTTGCCAAGTGCACTAATCCAGAGCCCGGCCGCTTTGCAGCGAGCAGCAAAATCTGCAGCGGTCATTCCTGCCTGGCTTAAATCGAGTCCAACGATATTTGTCTCCACATGTTCTGGGTTGATCAGGGTTGCATCATGTTCTGCTAACGCGATCGCCATCTTCTTAGCTCTTGCGTGATCGTGAGCTAATCGATCAATATTGTGATCGAGGGCGTAGTGGCCGGCAGCTGCAAGCAATCCAATCTGGCGCATGCCGCCGCCATATCTCTTGCGCCAGATGCGAGCTTGAGCAATATTCTCTTTATTTCCTAGAGCGATAGAACCTACAGGTGCGCCGAGCCCTTTAGAGAGGCAGACGCTGATGGTGTCGAAATGCTTTCCGAATTCAGAGAAGGCAACTCCTGAGGCAACATGAGCGTTCCAGATTCTCGCGCCATCGAGATGCATAGCAATTCCTCGAGCGCGTGCCTGTGAGCTCAATGATGCAATCTCTGCAATAGGTTGAACTGTTCCGCCACCAAAGTTATGTGTGTTTTCAACTGCAATTGCAGTAGTTGATACCAGGTATGGACCAGCGTTCTCGTGCGCGAGGGCAAGAGGAGTCTTGGCATCGAGCAAACCACGCTCAGAGTGCCAGGTGCGAGTGGTGATGCCACTAAAGACTGCTCCTGCTCCTAGTTCGGCTCTCACGATGTGAGCCCGCTCTTCAGTCAGGAGCTCCTCGCCAGGCTTCACAAGAGCTCGAATAAGAAGTTGATTGGCTAGTGAACCAGTAGGGGAGAAGAGGCCTGCCTCCATTCCAAAGAGTGAGGCAACGCGCTCTTCTAAAGAGTTAACAGTGGGATCATCACCATAGACATCATCGCCAACTGCTGCCGATGCAATTGCATCTCGCATTCCTTGAGATGGTTTTGTAACAGTGTCGGAGCGAAGATCAATTGCCATTGATGGTCTCACTTTCTCGTGGCTTTACGATTGCAAACATGGCTACCAAAACGAGGAGGCCACCGAAGAGCGCCTGCAATCTAATTGTCTCG
>JBEEOC010000135.1:0-2920 GCA_041191845.1 Actinomycetota bacterium
TTGCGACCATTTACTCCGCCATTAGCGTTGACATAATCAAAGTAAGCCTTCATTGCGGCTGGAACCTTGTTATATCCAGGTGAAGCTGCACCTGTCATTGGGAGTGTGATACCCAACTTGATTTCTCGAGCTGTAACACCAACTTCAGACTTTGGTGAGAAAGCCTGTGCAGGAACTGTTGCAACTGTCATTGCAGTTACTGCGAGCATCGCACTAGCTGTGACCAGCTTTCGACGATTAAAAGATTTCATCTCTTTCCTTCCATTGAGGGCCCTTACGGGATTTAGAGACTCTTCTCCTTCTTCACTCGATGTGATCGCATCTGCTCTACTGGTCCGTTTGGTACGAAGACCACGGTCAGAATCAGAAGCGTTCCCACAACAATATGAGGCAGGTTGGTTGCTATCGCCTCTGATGCACCGAAGCGGTTGACTACCGTTCCGACGATCTCGGGTATAGCGACCAGAGTCACTGCCCCAATCATGACGCCTCCGAGGGTAGTTACGCCAGAGAGAACCGCACCTGTCAGCAAAGAAAATGAGAGGGCTAATGGGTAGGCACTTGGTGAGACTGTGCCCACAATCATCGCTAAAAGAGCCCCTGAGAGCCCGGCAACGCCTGCGCTGAGGGTAAATGCAAGGATCTTTGCGCGTGCAATATTCACCCCTGCCAATTCAGCTGCTACCTCGCTGCCACGAATGGCTTTCCACGTCCTTCCATAGCGAGATCTCATAACATTTTGTAACCAAAAAATAGAGATCAATGTGGCCAAGGATGCAATCCAGAAGAACCACTTATATTGGGTGAACTCTGGACCAAATGACTCTGGTGGAAATCCCACATCATAGAAGAGCCCTTGCTCGCCACCTAAGAATGAGAATTGATTTGCAATCGATGGCAGACCAACAGCAAGTGCAAGAGTTGCACCAGCAAGATATGGACCGCTCAATCGCGCTGCTGCAATGCCAAGAAGCGCACCAGCACCTGCTGCCGCAAGAATTGCAATTGCAAATGTTGCAGGAATGGGAAGATGCCAATGAAGATGCGATAGAGCGGCGGCATATCCACCCACTCCAAGGAGCGCACCTTGTCCCAATGAGACCTGTCCTGAGTAACCGGTGAGCAAGATGATTGATGCAATACCAACGACGAAGACTGCAACTTGTGCGCCTTGATAAACGCGAAGCTCATCGACGTTATTGCTCAATAGATAGATTGCAAAACCGAGAACGATGAAGATAAGGATGCGAGCCTTATTGGAGAGCTTATGCACGACGTCCACCCTTCTTTCCAAGTATTCCTTGTGGGCGGATAAAGAGGACTAAGAGCAAGATGACAAATGGTGCGATGAAGAAGAGAGAGTCGCTGATATACATCAAGACAAATGCAGTGATGATTCCAAGAGCGAGGCCACCGATCACAGCGCCCAAGAGGCTCTCTAGGCCGCCAATCACCGCTGCGATAAAGCCAGAGATGAGGAGGAGCTTGAACTCCATCGATGCGGTGGAGAAGGAGCCATTGCCATTAGTAACTAGGAGTAACCCAGCCACAGCACCTGTTGCTCCAGAGAGCGCCCATCCCAAGGTGCGGACGGCATCGACTCGAACGCCAGCTAAGCGAGCAAGCTCTGGTGAGAAAGCTGCTGCACGAAGTGAGAGTCCGATAGATGTCTTCTGAATGATCAGAGAGAGAACTGCAAGGAGGAGGACCACAATCGCGATGATTGCTAGCTTCATCGGTGAGAAGACCAAGGTATTGGTTCCGATAGTAAATCCAGTATTGGATAGCGGTGGCTTGATGATTGAATCATCGCCGCCCCAGATCAAAGTGATAACCGCTTGGAGAACTTCAAGGAGACCAAGGGTTGCAATAATCGGAGCAACGCCTGCGATCGCGCCACTTGTTGAGTGCTTGAGCAATACGCGCATCAAGGTGATCTCAATCAGAGCTGAGATAAGCGCGCCGCCAATCATCGCTACAACGAGTGCAAACCAGAATGAATCGACATATTGCAGTACTTGATAGCCGATAAATGTTGAGGTGAGCGCCTGGCCTGCCTGAGCAAAGTTAATTACTCGCGTTGAGCGCCAGACCAAGACGATAGAGAGAGCCATCAAGGCATAGATAGCACCTGATGTAATACCGATGAGGAGGGTATTAATAAATTGAAACATCGCTCCCCCTTAATACCCTAGATATGCAGCGCGAACTGCAGGATCGGATGAGAGATCTTTAGCTGAACCTGATGTGGCAACTGAGCCGAGGTTGAGAACAATTGCAGTGTCAGCGATATTGAGCGCGCCCATTGCATTCTGCTCTACCAAGACCACAGAGAGGCCGTAGGTCTTTGTCACATTCACAATTGAGTCAAAGATCTGCTTCACAAGAAGTGGAGCAAGACCAAGTGATGGCTCATCGAGAAGGAGAAGCTCTGGCTTTGACATAAGTGCGCGACCGATTGCAAGCATCTGTCGCTCACCACCAGAGAGAGTTTCAGTTGTCTGCTTGCGACGTTCTTCAAGACGTGGAAAGAGTTCAAAGACTTCACGCTTTGTCTGTGACGCCTCAGATTTATTTCTACGCCAGAGCGCGCCGAGATCGAGATTCTCTTCCACGGTCAGCTCTGCAATCACTGACTTTCCTTCAGAGACATGGGCAACGCCATGGCGAACATGTGACTCTGCCTTACCGTGAAGGAGGTTATGGCCCTTCCAGGTTGCACTTCCCGATGTCGCTGACTTTAAGCCTGAGAGGGTGCGCAGCAGCGTTGACTTTCCTGCGCCATTGGAGCCAATAACGGCGGTGAGCTGCCCCTCTTTCACATCAAATGAGACTTGGGAGAGGGCTTGGATTGCACCGTGGTGAACGGTGAGATTTTCAACGTGGAGGCTCATTTGGCATCTGCTCCAAGATAGGCGGT
>JBEEOC010000136.1:0-3989 GCA_041191845.1 Actinomycetota bacterium
TCTCCCGGGAGAAAGAAGCCAAAGAGAAGGCCGGTCTCAATAAAGACGATTGCACCGACTACGAGGTAGAGAACAAATGGGGCAAGAGTTGAGAATTGAGAGTCGAAGGAAGCTGCGTAGGTGCTCATGGCTATTTCTGGGATGTCTTCTTCACCGCAGCAGCGACCTTGGCCACAACCTGTGAGTCAAAGACGCTTGGAACAATGAAAGAAGCGTTGAGTTGAGATGAGCTCACGCAATCTGCGATGGCATCTGCTGCTGCAACGAGCAACTCATCTGAAATCTTGGTGGCACCAGCATCGAGAAGCCCTCGGAAGATTCCAGGGAAAGCCAAGACGTTATTGATCTGATTTGGCTGATCACTGCGACCTGTTGCAACAACAGTTGCATATTTACGAGCGATCGCTGGATCAATCTCTGGATTTGGATTAGCAAGAGCAAAGACAATCGAATTCTTCGCCATGGAGATGACATCATCTTCGGTGATGACATTAGGTGCTGAAACTCCAATAAAGACATCTGCGCCAGCCATAGCTTGGTGGATATCGCCTTGGAAGTTATCTGGATTTGAATTCTCAATAAACCAGCGGCGCATTGGATCTTCACCTTGTGAAGACTTTGAGATCACACCATCGAGATCAAAGGCGACGATATTTCTCGCACCTCCTAAGACAAGGAGGCGGGCAATCGCGGTTCCAGCAGCGCCTGCTCCACTCATCACAATCTTCACATCGCCCAACTCTTTATTGACAAGGCGCAGTGAGTTACGAAGAGCTGCAAGAACAACGATGGCTGTTCCGTGCTGGTCATCATGGAAAACTGGAATATCGAGAAGCTCACGTAGTCGTGCTTCAATCTCGAAGCAACGTGGTGCTGAGATATCTTCTAGGTTGATTCCGCCATATACAGGTGCAAGCAGTTGAACGGTGCGAACAATCTCATCTACATCTTGAGTATCAAGACAGACTGGCCAAGCATCGATATCGGCAAAGCGCTTAAAGAGAACAGCCTTACCCTCCATCACTGGCAGGGCTGCCGCAGGGCCGATATTTCCAAGGCCCAGCACTGCTGATCCATCGGTAACAACAGCGACAGTATTGCGCTTCATGGTGAGGCGACGAACATCGCTTGGGTCATCAACTATCGCCTGGCAAATACGAGCAACTCCTGGCGTGTAGGCACGGGAGAGATCATCACGAGTCTTCAATGGAACTTTAGAGTTAATTTCAAGCTTTCCACCGAGGTGGAGAAGGAAGGTGCGATCGCTCACCTTACGAACGGTCAGACCGGCATGAGCTGCAAGCGCTGCATTGATATCTTGTGCATGATCTTTATCGATAGTGTCACAGGTAATATCAACAACGACGCGATCGAGATGAGATTCAACGACATCGAGTGCGGTGATTGTGGCACCTGCAGAGGTAACTGTTGCAGTGACGAGCGCTACGGGTTGAAGTTCAGGTGAACCTTCAACGCGGATTGTGATTCCATACCCAGGAGATGTTGATGCCATTACACAACTCCGTAGAGGCGATCACCAGCATCACCAAGACCAGGAACGATATAACCATGCTCATTGAGCTTCTCATCGAGTGATCCAGTTACCAAAGTAATTGGAACTCCAGAATCTTTAAATGCATCTTCAACAACCTTGATTCCCTCAGGTGCTGCCAAGAGACAGATTGCAGTGATCTCAGTGGCGCCGCGCTCAAGAAGATAGTTAAACGCTGCAACGAGCGTTCCACCGGTTGCAAGCATCGGATCGAGAACAAAACATTGACGGCCTGCAAGATTTTCTGGGAGGCGATTTGCATAGGTGCTCGCTTGGAGAGTCTTCTCATCACGGACCATGCCGAGGAATCCAACTTGTGCTGTTGGAAGCAGCTTTGTCATACCTTCAAGCATTCCAAGACCAGCGCGAAGGATGGGAACAACTACTGGTCGAGGCTCTGCCATCTTCAACCCAGTTGTCTCGGTGACGGGGGTTGTGATCTTTACAGTCTCAGTCTTCACATCGCGTGTTGCCTCATAGGCAAGGAGTGTGACGAGCTCTTCAACGAGTCGTCGGAAAGTAGGCGAATCTGTGCGCTCATCACGGAGAACAGTTAATTTATGGGAGATAAGCGGGTGATTGGCGACATGTACTTTCATGGCTCCAACCATACCGATAAAGTCGGGCTATGCAGAATAACGATGAGCTCATGCGCCTAGCCCTTGATGTGGCGCGCATCGCACCGCAGACGGGAGATATTCCAGTAGGCGCTGTCATTGTAAACAGCGAGGGCGTTGTTGTCGGCAAAGGCTTTAATGAGCGAGAGGCCAATAACGATCCAACTGCGCATGCCGAAGTTGTAGCAATTCGCAGCGCAGCAAGTCGACTACAGAAGTCTCGCCTTGATGGCTGCACTTTAATTGTCACACTAGAGCCTTGTGCGATGTGTGCAGGTGCAATTGCACAGTCGAGAATCTCCAAAGTTATCTATGGCGCATGGGATGAGAAAGCAGGAGCGGTAGGTTCTGTCTGGGATGTATTGCGAGATCCTCGCTCCATCTTCAAGGTTGAAGTTATTGCAGGTGTCCTCGAGCAAGAATGTGCAGAACTTCTTACCGATTTCTTCAAAGATAAGTAGTTCTTAGATCACCAATTCGTAGGATGGATTGAGGATGACGAGGCTTCCCTCTTCCTCTCCCACCATTCCTTCAGCGCGAACTTCCATACCAACTTCAAGGCCAGCAATCTCACGACGTCCAAGGAAGTTAAGTGTTACGCCACCGGTCTCATCCCACACTTCTACCTGGAGCGTTGGTGCGCTGCCGCGAGGTGCAGTGGAGATTGATGTGACGCGACCTTGAACATGTGCGCGCTTGCGCCACTCAATCTTGCCGATTGGCGTGATGTGTTCTGCGTAGTGGCTCACTGGTGTAAATGGCATATCAGCTCGAGCTGCAACGGGTGCAGCTGGCGCCGCCTTCACTGGAGCAACCTCATGATTATGAAGAATATCGAGCGGCTTATCTGCAGTCATATTGTTAACGTCAAACGGAATAATCGTTGCCACTACTCGCTTTAACTGAGAAATTGGTGCTGCAATTTCTTCAGCAGTTTGATCATGGAGGAGTCGACCGAGGAATCGTGAGTAAGAGCGACGAGGCAGAAGAAGTGTGAGTTCAACATCAGGCTTCTGGGTCTTACGGATTGCATAATCAACGGCGGAGTTAGCAATACGTCGGTCCGGACAATCGATCAGCTCCAAAGGAACATCTTCGAGCGCTTCTGACTCAGCCCATGCTCGTTGAATATCTTCGGCATGGCGATCATCAATAACAAAGTGAACTGCCTTGATCTTGTGTGGGCGAAGGCTTCGTGCATAACGAACAGCTCCCACAGTTGCTAGGTCAACGTTATCGACCAAGATGGTCACATCATGACGAGCAATTGAGGTTGCTCGCTCTTGTTCTTCCTTCACCTTCAACGCCTCTTGCTCGCGCACATACTGGCGACGGAAGCGCAGGAATGTCATCACCAAGATTGGTGCGGTCACGAGAACTAGCCATGCACCTTCCGTGAACTTCACAATTGAGAAGATGATGACGATAAGGAGTGAGACACCTCCGGCGAGTGAGTTGATGACCACCTTGATCTTCCATGATTCCGGGCGGGTGCGCAGGGCGTGCTTGGTCATTCCAAAGCCAGCCAAGGTAAAGCCTGTAAAGACTCCGAGGGCATAGAAGGCAACGAGGTGCTCTACCGATCCGCCGGTAATAAAGACAAGGAAGAGTCCGCCACCTGAGAGAAGGAGAATTCCATTTGAGAAGGCGAGGCGGTGTCCGCGCTTTGTGAGCTGGCGTGGAAGATAGCCATCGGTTGCAACAAAGTTACAGAGCAATGGGAACGCGCTATATGTTGTATTAGCGCCAGCGAAGAGGATAAGCATCGTTGCCAGCTGCACAAGCAAGAACATCACTCCACCGAATGCGCCTTCACCAAC
>JBEEOC010000137.1:0-25764 GCA_041191845.1 Actinomycetota bacterium
GTTGAAGATAACCCTGAAGATGTGCGCAAGTTGGGGGTTGAGATTGCAACACAGCTTTCACAAGATCTTCTTGATGCAGGCGCTGCTGGTATTCACTTCTACACAATGAATACCTCGACTGCTACCCGTGAAGTCTTTGAGGGCATCAAGGGCGCCGGACGATGAATAGATTAGAGTTTAGAAAGCGATGGAGCGATCTCCACGGCGGAGTGGAAATCCAGGGAGTCATTAAACTCTGGCTCAATATCTCATTTGGTATTGCCCGAACACTCAACTTCTTTCGCATCACCCCCAATGTTGTTACAACTCTCGGACTCATCTCAGCATTCTTGATCTATTTCACCTCCTATACAAGTCAGCTGATTGCATTAGTTCTCTTCTCGCTCATCTGTGATGGCGTAGATGGGTCACTGGCAATCTATGGAGATCGCGCGAGCAAGTTTGGTGAACTCTATGACTCAGTTGCAGATCGAATCTCTGAAGCTTTCTGGTTGATGGGCGCCACTTTTGTTGGCGTTCCGGTCCGATGGGCGATCGCCATATGGGTACTTGCAGCAACCCAAGAATATGCACGTGCTCGCCTAGCCTCACTTGGCTATACCGAGATTGGTGTTGTGACTCCAGCGGAGCGTCCAGTCAGAGCGATCTTTGTTATTGCAGTCACCATTACATTCTGGTTCGGTTATGACATAGGAACTCAGATTGCGATTGGCTTTACCGTTCTGCAGGCAATTAGTGCGCTGATTGTGATGCGGATGGCACGTTCAATATTGCGTTAGCAACAATCTCAGCGCTCAATCCAACAAGAGGCAATCCTCCACCTGGGTGAGCAGAGCCTCCGACGAGATAAAGGTTCTTAATCGGCGAGCGGTTCTTTGCTCGCAGGAAAGCAGCTCGTGGTCCATTACTTGAAGTTCCATATATAGAGCCGCCTGGCGCTTGAACTGAGTTCTGCAGATCGAGTGGAGTTCTAATCTCAAGAAGATCAAGGCGATCACGGATTGAGATGCCGGCAGATTCAATCTGATCAATGATGGAGTGGGCATAGCGCTTGGAAAATTCGCTATCGCTCCAATCAAAGCCATCATTGGGATCTTCGCTATGGCGAGGTGCATTGACGAGAACGAAGAGCGCCTCATGCCCTGGACTCTTCACCATCTCAGGATCATTGGGTGAGCAGATATAGATAGTTGGCTTCTCAACTGGAACTTTCTTGGTGAAGATCGCCTCAAATTCAGCATCGTAATCATCGGGAAAGAGGATTGTGTGATGGGAGAGCTTCTCACCAGGAGCAGGACGTAATCCAAGTAGGAGCGAGAAGCCAGCAAGCGAAGGCTCTAACTTCGACTGTGCTCTACGTATTCTCTTGAGCTTACGAGAGTTCGATTTGATTAACTTGTTATAGGTGAGTCCAGCATCTGCATTGGAGATGACGATGTCGGCGCCAACCTTCACTCCGCTTTCCAGGGTGATTCCAATAGCTTTGCCGCCTTTAAGGTCAATAGATGCAACGGGGGAGCTAAGGTGAATCTCCACGCCAACTTTTTCACATCGCTGGGCAATATGTTCTGAGAGAGTTCCGATCCCACCTTTAATATGCCAGGCACCAAATGCCTCTTCGATAAATGCGATAGTGGAGAGAACAGCAGGTGCCTTGCGAGGATCGGATCCGCTATAGGTTGCATATCGATCCATGATCTTTGCTAGATATGGATTGGCCAGGCCGAAGTCACGCAAGGTGGCGCGAGGGGCGATTATGCGCAGATCTCGAAAGATATTCTTACGCTTTAAGAGTGAGAGCGGGCTGCGAAGCTCTGACTCAACAAATGGTTCACGCGAGACGTCCCACATCCGCTCAGCTCGATTGAGGACGCGATCCCATTGCTCAGCAGCCTCATCTCCAAGAGATTCGCTGATGGATTGAAGGGTCTGCTTGCGCGAGAGGTTTGTGAATTTAACTGACTTTCCATCATGGAATCGGTAATCAAAGGATGGATTGACCTCAACTAACTCCATCTCCTGGCCCATGTGTTTGCCGGTGCGCTGGAAGAAATCTCGATAGACAGCTGGAATTGTTAAGAGCGAAGGGCCGGTATCAAATGCATAACGACCAATCCACTCGGTGCGACATTTACCACCAGGGCGATCTGAAGCTTCATAGAGTGCGACCTTATGGCCAGCGCGAGCAAGTCTTGCCGCAGCGCACATGCCACCGATTCCAGCGCCAATAACAACTATCTTCTTCGGGTCTTTCACCTTGCCGACTTGCCCGGTCATATGGTGCGCCCCTTCCACTGAATTACCCGGCGATTACGCCATGAGAAGTAAAGCAGATAGATGAATAAGGCAGCAGATGCTGGATGGAGAAATGAGTCACGCAAACGAGCAGATGATGCCAGTGAACTGATTAATCGAGTACCGATGATTGCAATGAGCGCGGCAATAGCGAGCACATCCCCAGTAAAGGAGAGTGCAAGGGGAAGAATTCCAGTTGCGAAGATAAAGAGCGCTGCAATCAATGAGCCAAGAGGTGAGCCGAAGGCTGCATGGAGGGATTTTCCATATCCAGCAGAGAGCTCCTTAAATGATGAATACATCCGTGTTGATGCAATCTGTGAGCCATCAATGACAGCACCCTTAAAGCCTGCTCTCACAAATGATCGCCCGAGTTCAATATCATCGAGAACGTGAGTCGCCACTGATTCAAAGCCACCGATCGCCGTTAAGGAATCAGCTTTCATTGCTAAGAATTGTCCATTACAGACCACCGTCGATTGAAGTGGTAACTTCTCAGCACCTCGCAAGAGAAGAGTGCTCATCCAAGACCATTGCAGGAGAGGTTGTGCAAGGCGCTCAGACCATGTCAGTGCTATTTGACGTGGATAAGGGGAGAGGAAATCAAGCTCTGTATCTTTGAGGGTTGTCACAGCGCGAGAGATTGCATCGGGCGCGAAACTGACATCGGCATCAATGGAAATCACATAATCAACGCCTTCAAGGTGGTTTGAGAGATAACCGGCTTGAAGGGCGCTGACCTTTCCAATCCATCCAGCTGGGGGAGGTGGTGCTGAGATGACTGCTACTCGACTACTCAGAAGCGATTCTGCGATCTGACGCGTCTTATCATCAGAAGAATCATCAATCATAAGAACCTTGAAATCAGCGAGATTCTCTTGGCGCTCTAACTCACCGATAATGCGAGCGACATTCTCCTCCTCATTGCGCATGGGAAGAAGAATTAATACTCGCTCAACTATGAGAGTTGATGGGTGGGGCCTACGAATCGTGAAAAAGTTAATCAGGGTAGTCAGAAGCAAAAGTGAATTGAGGAGAAAGAGAGAGAAGGCCATCGAAGTTATGCTTCGCCGAGCCAATTCTTATAGATAAAGGGCGCAGCAAATGCTCCAAAGAAGAGCGAGCCAAAGAAGGCCAACCCTGGGCGATCGAAGAAGAAGAGATTTCCAATAAAGCCTGAGAAGAGAACCCAAGCGAGGAGAATCGTTACTGCACGAAGGCTTGCGCTCTCGCGGCGACGCTCAAATGGAAGGACAAGATTGAGAAAGGCGACAATCGCACACCCAGATAGAAGCCAGCCAAAGAAGTTAGAGAGCGGAATATCTGGCGTGAAGGGAACGTGAGCGCCGTCGACAACCCAAGTCCATCGACCTGCTGCCACCATCTGAGGATCAAGGAATAGATCCCATCCAGCAAGGAGCGCGCCACCATAAAGGAAAGTCCACTTTTGAGTGATGCGACGTGCTGCAACGAGAGCGGGGTGGACCATCATCACCCAAGCAAAGGGAACCACGAGTGGAACAGAGGCGATCGAAATTCCTAAAGTTGAGCTGTATTCATAAACACCGAAGGGCCATCCAGTGTGAACGCCGAGAAGTTCAATGAAATATCCAAAGAGCGCGGTGATGATGAGATATCGAGATGCATATTTAATTCCAAAAGATAGGTAGGCGTGCAGAACCATCGCAGATGCTCCAACGAGGACAGTTGCGATAGTGACGATGCGCAACGGTTCGCCATCAAGGAGTGGATAAGAAATCTGTAGAAGAATTGTGAGAGCAAGGGTTGCGCCAAGAGTTATCCGCGCACGTTGAGAGATGCCGCGGCGGCGTCTGCGTGGGGTGTAGTGCCTAATGGACATGGTTAAAGTCTGCCTTATTTATTAAGTCGAAGCGGGCAAAGAGCTCTTCGCTATACCAATCAAATCGCTTCGTATCCTCGATCACTGCGCGGTGAGGGGCGTTCTTGTATGCAAAATCACGCAAAGCCTTAGCCGACTCCCACAGCGAAAATGTTCCTTGGAGGCCAAGGGGCGCCTCGCCAATGCCAATGGAGAAGATCAACCCCGGGCTCTGATGGAGATCAGTTACGACTGGTGGAATTGAGCGCCAAAAACGAATGGCTTGCGACCACTTCAGGCGAGCACGGGTAATTGCAACAACTGGACCACCAGAGTGTCCTTCACCGCTTATTTCAAAGGGCTCTCTACCCGACCACTTTCCGTGGGATGAGATGGGATTGAGTAGATAGAGATCACTCTTTACAGCTCGCATCTTCCATGATGTGAGGAATCGAGATTCTTCAACCGCATTCAAATCATCGGCAACAAAGAGGATTGCCCATTGCTTTAAATCAGCATCACTCGGGGTGAAGGTTCTGCCGGTGCCAGTTCCCATTAACTTTGCAAAGCTCACCCCAGAGATATTTCGTGCAACTCGTCTTCCGATTGCCATCTGAATAAAGGCGAAAGGAATGGAACGCCGCTTGAGAGTGAAGATATAGAGAGCAGTTGCTTGGCTCTTCGCTGGTGTCATTGCGGAATTCCTTCAATGAGATCCCATTTGTTGCCATAGATATCTTGGAAGACAACCACCTTGCCAAAAGATTCATTTCTCGGCTCTTCAATAAAGGTAACTCCATGAGTGAGATAGCTGGCAAAAGTCTCATCAAAGTTATCTGTATGGAGGAAGAATGCGACTCTTCCACCTGTTGCAGATCCAATTCGTTCAACCTGCTCCGGTGTACTTGCTTTGGCAAGGAGAATCTTTCCTCCGGTTGGTCCTGGTGCAACAACTACCCATCTCTTCTCCGGTGAAATAGGAGTATCTTCTAGAAGCGTAAATCCTAAATCGTTGACGTAATGGGAGATTGCTCGGTCATAGTCGTCGACCACAATCGTTGTCATTGCAAAGCTCAGTTGCATTATTCGCCGACCTTCGTGGGGGTTGCAGAGGTTGCTGCAATCAGCTCAGCGAAAGAGGTTGGAAAGACGCCATGGGGATGGCCGGCTGCCGCCCAGATGATCGGGTAATCGTTGAGCGCTTGATCGATGAGAGTGATATCTGCCCTCTTCATCCAGCCAATCGGGCTGACACCACCTATAGAAAAACCAGAGAAATCCTTTACAAAGGAAGCATCGACTCGAAGTAACTCCTCATATCCAAGTGTGCGCGCAACCAGGTCGGTATCGACTCGATGGCGACCACTCGTGATGATGAGTAGGACTTTCTCATCAGGGGTCTTAAAGATAAGAGAGGATGCGATCTGACCTACTTCAATGCCGAGTGCTGACGCGGCATCTTGTGCGGTGCGTGCGCTTTCACCGAGCACGGTGATGGGGCCTTTGATGGAGAGCTCATCCATGGCTGCGGCAACTCTTTTCACCGCCGACTTCTCAAGGATGTGTTCCATAGTAGGTAAGGTTAGGGGATAGGTTTCTCTCGTGACCACAGCGATGATGCGAGGGATTAAGGCTCGAAACTCTCTCTGGGCATCCTTTTTTATTATGGGAATCGCCTCCATGGCGTGGGTGGCCCGCATTCCTGAGATTAAAGATGCAGTCAAACTCTCCAACGGAGAATTTGGATTTGTCTTCCTCGGCTCGACTATCGGCGCAGTTCTCGGAGCTCAAATTGCAGGCCGCGCCATCCACACCTTTGGATCACGCCCCGTCGTTAATATCTCATCTTTCTTACTTCCAGCCGGTCTGGTTGCAATGGCCTACTCCACAACTGCAACCGAGCTCTTCTTTGCTCTTATGTTGATGGGCTTTGGATATGCCCTGACAGATATGTCTGTCAACACCCAAGCTGTTGTCGTAGAAAAGATTTTGAATCATAAATGGATGTCCTCTTTTCATGGCATGTGGAGCTTGGGTTCATTTGTCACAACCGTCTTTGGTGGTGTGATGATCTCCTTCCTAACACCTCGTGAGAACCTGGTACTGGTTGCAATCGCCTCTCTCATCGCTTTTATCCCAGCAAATATTTATCTCTTATCACCATCAGAAGATGAACATGCAGGCGATGGCGTTGAAGCAACTGAGGCGAAGATTCCATTCTTTGGAAAGTCAGTTCTTCCACTCTGGGCAATCGGTTTAGGGTTGATTGCTGGCATGGTTGCAGAGGGCGCCGCGAGCGACTGGGGAGCGATCTTGCTCCGAGACAATATGGATATTCCAAAGGGAATCTATGCATCTGCCTTCGCTTCATTTGCTCTAGCCATGATCACTAGTCGATTCTTAGGCGATAAAGCGCTCTCAAAGTTCGGTGCCCGCAACACAGTTAAATATGGCGGTGTGGTTGGCGGTGCAGCATGGGGCATCTGCATTGCAATCGCAGTCCCGCTCTCATCCGTTGCGATGGCGCCAGCTCTCATCATCGTCAATATTGGCTTTATCTTCGCCGGCCTTGGTATTGGTCCGATGTTTCCCGCCTTTATCTTGGCCGCTAGTCGCGTCAAAGGCGTGGCGCCAGCTGTTGCGATTTCGCGCGTTGGCGTAATTGGAATCGCAGGCTTCTTTATTGGCCCGACTATTACTGGAATTATCGCTGAGGCAACTTCGCTCTCATGGGCGATGGCCTATCCAGTGGGAATGATGATCTTGGCTGGATATATGTCTCGCTCAATTCACGAAGATTAAAAGAGCCAGGTGTGAGCCAAGGTAAAGAGCGCGATAGAAAAGAGCAAGAAGGCAAAAGCTCGCTTTAAGAGTTCGGGGGAGGCAAAGCGCCCCTTATGCGAGGCAATGCTTGCAATAAGAACAGCGCTGATCGCCATGATTGCAGGGATATGCCAATCGACCTCGCCCCAGGTGTGGTGATGGGCGAAGAGTGCAATCAGTGAATTGAGCGAGATGATTAAGAGCGATGTGCCAGCTGCAACTTTCTGAGGTGTTCCAAAGAAGAGAACGAGAACCGGGATAGCAAGAAACCCACCACCAATACCGAAGATTCCAGTCATCGAGCCGATGATGAGAGAGACGACTATCAATGTAGATACCGGCATGGTGCGATGAGTATCGGTAAATGGGGATTTCAACATTGAAGCGCCGGCAATCAGAAGAACGAGCGCAAAGCCAGTTGTTATAAATTGATCTGGGAAAGTTGGAGCAATCGTTGAAAATCCAATATTGGTAATCAATCCAATTCCTGAGATAACGAGCGCATCTCGATAGAGAATCTCTTTACTTACCATCTTTGGAATCGCTCCCGAGAGCGCTGCGAGGAAGACGACTGCTAGCGCTGCTGTCGTTGCTTGATGGGGAGTGAAGTCAAAGATATAGATCAAGATTGGTACAGAGAGCATGGCGCCACCTGCGCCAACAAAACCAAGAACTGCGCCGATAAAGCTGCCTGCCAATAAGGCGGCAATAATCTCCATGAGTCAATAGTGGCAGAGAATGGAAGAAGCCCCCCAATTTCTCGAGGGGCTTCCTTGACTATCTTTTGGATTATCCAAAGAACGAGATCGCTCCTAGGCTTCCACCGATTTTATCGACAACGCCGCTTTGGACGAGAGCGAAGAGGATAAGTGCTGCTCCACCGAGAGCCATATCCTTGTTAAATGCCATTGACTCCTGCATCTTTGTATTTGCATCAGTCTCTTTCCAGAACTGGTGGAAGATGAGCGCTGCAAGGATCACAGTGATTGCAATAAGGAGCGCGCCAAGGTCAACCCAAGTACCGATGACGATAAGGATTCCACCGACGAGGAAGGTAAGGCCTGAGCCGATAACGCCGAGCTTTGCAGCAGGGAGCTTCTTAAACTTTGCATAACCTGTCATTGCCTCAAGGTTCTTAAAGTGAGCAAAGCCTGCGCCAATCCAGAGGGCGCCGAATAGAACACGGCCGAGGATGAGTACTAGATCCAATTCTTTCTCCATTTTCTTTATGCCCAGCGTCTTTAGCTGAGTACAGGAAAAGGGTAAGGGTTGTAGTTGAAAATTCAATTACATTAACGATGCGACACGCAAAGAGGGGCCGCACCGTCTGGTGCGACCCCTCTTCTTACATATTACTTGTCGGTATTAGTTGACCTTCTTGATGCGGCCATCTGCAGCCGGAACAGTGATGGTCTTTGCGTTCTTCACTGCATCTACAAAGACATCGACCAAGAGATCGCGCACCTTTGCAACAGCTGGTGAGAAGACGCCAACATATCCATCGCCACCCTGAACGAGGTAGTCGACAGTTGCGATTGTGTAGACCGTTGAGTCCTTTGCAATCGCTGTGCCATCAAGCTTTGTTACAGATACGACGCGTGAGCCAACTGGCTTGCTGCTATCGAATGAGAACTTAAAGCCTGAGATCTGTGGGAAGCGACCATCTGCTGGATATGCACCACCGACGCCGTTTTCAAGCGCCTTCCAGAGAGTTGCTCCTGTGATAGTTGTTGTTGAGATGGAGTTTCCGAATGGGAATACTGTCATCGCATCGCCAACTGTGACATCCCACGGACCGGTTGCAGATGTTGCAGGGCGTGAGAGTGTCTTATCAAGCGGTGTGAATGTTCGTGCTGGGAATGTGTCGCGGATACCGCCACCATTGATTAGAGCGAAATCTGTCTTGTACTTCGCACGAATTGCATCTGTTGTGAAGTTTCCAAGCGGAGTCTCACCAGAACGCTCTACTGCAGGAGTTCCTCCACGTGGGAAGAGACCTGAGACAGTTCCAATCTTGACATCAAGCTTTGGAGCAAGTGCATCCTTGTACTTCTTCACAAGAGCTGCAGCTGTTGCATCTGGAGTGAGCTTTGCAGCTTCAGCCTTCGATACATATTCAACCGCTGATCCCTTAACGCGACCTGTTGCAGTGTTGATACAGAGCGTTGTGCGTGTGTACTCAACACCTGCGTTACGCACCTGAGCAACAAGAGCTGTTGGTGTGCGGAGTGTGCCTGGGATAGCAGTTGAGTAAACAAGGTGGCTGTGGCCACCGAAGATGATATTTGCACCCTTGATTTCCTGAGCGATTTCAGGAAGGCGACCGACTGCAACTCCATCAACGTTCTCTGTCCAACCCTGGTGAACAAGAGCTACAACAACTTGAGCACCTTCTGCACGCGCTGCAGCGATTGCCTTATTAACGCCTGCTGCGCTTGGATCAATCACAATCGTTCCAGATGGACCGGTGAGGTTTCCTGGGAATACCTGCTCTGCTGTTGACTCTGTATTAGCGCCAACGATTGCAATCTTCACGCCACCGCGGGTGACGATTGTGTATGGCTTTGCAGACTTTGAGCCTGAGACGAGATCCTTGAGTGAGCTGTAGTTAGCTGCAACCCACTGGAAATCTGATGCGCCGATTACCTTCTGAACATGGGCGATATTGCGATCATGCTCATGGTTACCAAATGCTGATGCATCGAGCTTCATCAAGTTGAGCGCCTCAATTGTTGGCAACTCTTCAAATGCTGAAGAGATCTGTGGTGCTGCACCGATGTTGTCGCCAGATGAGACGGCAACAGTATTTGGGTTGATGACGCGATCGTTATTCCATGCTGCAACAAGACCTGCTGCACCGATGCTCGTTGCTGAGACATCGAGAGCACCGTGAAGGTCTGAGAGCTGTAAGAATTGAAGTGACTTGAAGTTTGATGAGACATTTTTGATTGTTGCTGCATCAAAGCTCTTATTTGCCTTTGCTGCAGGTGAGATTCCATATGCGCTCACTGCCTGAACAACAGGTGTGAAGACCTTCTGTCCGGCAAGCACTGGCATTGTGACAACGCTCTTTGCTGATGCAGGGACGATAACTGGGCATGATCCCGCTCCTGCAGAGACGATGTATGAGGTGATCTCTGGTGCAACATCTGGTGATGGTGTCCAGCGAACGGTTACTCCACCTGCTGATTCATATGCGACAACATTTGTTGGCGCAGCAGGTGATGCATAGGTCGCAGCATGTGCGATTGGCGTAAGAACTGTTGCGGCAAGGGCTGCAACAGCGGATGCGGCCACGAGTGCGCGCTTGAGGGTATGAGTGGTTTTCATGAGGCGAAATCTATGGGCAGAGCAGGCCTTACCCGGCCTGCCACACGCCCATCCCTTTCTTGGCCGCTAATTGACGCTAATTGACGCTCAATTAAGGCTCGATCGCCACCTTCCCGCTCCGAAAGCGCTGCTCAACCCTCAAGGCCTGGTCGAGCGTTGCCCTTGTCGGTGGGGTGGGCTATTTTTCGAACATCTGTTCGAATATTCCAATCCGGAATTTCGCATCTCATAAAGGAGGCTCACGTGGCGAGCGAAGTTATCCCCGCAGGAGAGGTCCTTATTGATGGACCCACTACCCCCATTGAATTTACATTCCGCGGAAAGCGTTTTCGTATCCATGCCGTTCTCTCTCGCTGGTGTGAGAGCGGTGGATGGTGGAATCGCGTTAGCGATGGAAAGTATCGCCCTGATGATCAAGCGCGTGCGCTCTGGCGTGTAGAGGCGGCGCCTATTGGTGCGCTCACAACATTTCAACTCGAGCGCGATGAAGCAACAGGGCAGTGGATAGTCACAACGATCTAACTCGTTAACTTCCTATGAGCTTTATCCATCTACGCACTACAAGTGCATACTCCTTTAAATATGGCACCACTATGCCTGAAGAGCTGGTGGAGCGCGCCGCTGAGTTTGAGATGCCCGCCCTTGCTCTCACCGATCGCGATTCATTTGCTGGAACGATTCGCTTTGCAAAGAGCTGCCTCCAATATGGAATTGCACCGATCATCGGTATCAATCTTCAGATCGATCTCATCAACTCTGAATCGGTAGGGGTAAAGGCAGATCGGAAGAACTTTCCTCGGGTGACAATCCTTGCTGGTGGCGATGGGGGATATCGCAATCTCATGCACCTCTATCGAGGGATCACCTTCCACTCACCTGATCGCATCCCGGTCATCACAATGGATATCCTCGAACGCTTTAGCTCTCATAGCAACCAGCTCTACTTATTACATGGCCCTGAGTCACCGGTATCAGAGGCGATTGGCCTCCATCGCTTCGATCTTGCAATGGAGATATTTAATAAGACGAGACCTTTCTTTGCTGATCAAGCGATTGAATGTGTTTCACATTTAGTGGGAGGAAATGGCCCGCGCTCTACTGCCCATGCAGCTCGCTCACTTGTATTTGCTCGTGAGCACGATATCGATGCGGTAGTAACCAATGCGGTGAGGATGCGCGATCGTAGCGATGGGCCAGTTGCAGATATTCTCGATTGTGCTCGCCAATTAGTCCCGCTAGATCGCAGACATCTTGAGCGACGTAATGCAGAAGGATTCCTCAAGAGCAGCGCGGAGATGGTGGCGCTTGCTGGTGAGATTGCTCGAGCGGCGGGCGAGGGATCGCCGCGATTGCTATTAAAGAGAACGCGCGAGTGGGCAGAGCGTTCACTTCTCTCACCTCAGCGCGATATCGGTTTAGGTGGCATCCATCTACCTGAGGCAGAAGTTGTGGGGGCGGAAAACGGTGCAGATATGCGCCGGGTATTGCGAGAGCGTAGTGAGGCAGGTCTGCATTGGCGCTATACCGATAGCGGTGAGATTCGAAAGGCGCGCCTCCGTCTCGATGATGAGTTGGCAACTGTGGCAACTCTTGGCTTTGAGTCCTACTTTCTCACCGTTGCAGATATCACCGATATGGCGCGCGATAAAGGTATTCGCGTTGCAGCGCGCGGCTCCGGCGCCGGCTCTCTTATCTGTCATCTCCTTGGAATCTCTGGGGTAGATCCGATCAAACATGGTTTATTGATGGAGCGTTTCTGCTCACCACTACGGCGCGCACTTCCCGATATCGATATCGATGTGGAATCTTCACGTCGCCTTGAAATCTATGACGCGGTCTTTGCTCGCTATGGAGCGCGATCATTTGAGAGCCCCTCTGCTATTTCGCGCTGCGCCACAGTTGCGATGGTGGAGACCTATCGAGCTCGCCATGCAATCCGTGATGCTGGAGCTGCCCTCGGACTTCCTGCCGGTGAGATTGATTTACTTGCAAAGTCGATGCCACATGTGCGCGCTGCCAATATCGAGGCAGCCCTTGCATCCCTGCCAGAGTTGAAGTCACTTAATACCTCAGCGCCGCTGATGCAGATGACGATTGCGATGGCTGCTCGTTTAGATGGTCTACCTCGCCACCTGGCGATGCATCCATGTGCAATTGCGCTCTCTGATGCAACCCTGCTTGATCGCACGCCGCTTCAGATCAACGCCGGCGGTTATCCCATGCTCGAATTTGATAAAGATGATGTAGAAGATATTGGCCTCCTCAAACTTGATGTCTTAGGTGTGAGGATGCAATCGGCGATTGCCCATGCAGTCGATGAGATCCGTCGCACCGCAGACCCTGATTTTGATATCGATAACGTTCCGCTCGATGACCCTGATACCTACTCATTGATTCAATCAACCCAGACACTTGGCCTCTTTCAGATTGAGAGCCCAGGTCAACGCGAACTTGTCGGCAAATTACAGCCGCGCACCTTCAACGATCTCATTATCGATATCTCTCTCTTTCGCCCAGGGCCAGTTAAGAGCGACATGATTCGCCCCTTCTTAGAGGCCCGCGGTGGCTTTACTTCACCGCAATTAATCCATCCCACACTCGCACCAATCTTGACTGAGACAGAGGGCGTTGTCGTCTTCCATGAACAGGTGATCTCCATTATCTCTGTGATGACCGGTATCTCATTAGCTGCTGCAGATGAGAAGCGGCGCGCGCTCGGCAGTAAAGCGGGGCAGCAAGAGGTCTGTGATTGGTTCTTTCCAGCTGCAGGTGAGCGCGGTTATGAACTTGCAACAATTACAACGGTCTGGGAGATCTTGCGCGCCTTTGCATCCTTTGGTTTCTGTAAGGCGCACGCTGCAGCATTTGCTCTTCCCACATATCAATCTGCCTGGCTGAAGACCCACTACCCAGCGCAATTTATCTCAGGCGTTCTCACTCACGATCCAGGGATGTATCCCAAGCGGTTGATGGTCGATGAGGCGCGGCGAATGAAGGTTCCCATCGCACCTCTTGATATCAATTGCTCATCGAGCGATTACCGAGTGGAGAAGGTGGGGCAGAGGGATGCAATTCGGATTGCGCTCTCTGCTGTCAGCGGTGCCAGTGCGCGCGAGATTGACTCAATCGCAGCAGGTCAGCCTTATATCGATCTCGCCGATTTCTATCGTCGCTCTGGCGCATCGGCGCCAACGATTGAAACTCTTATCCTCACTGGTGCCTTCGATAGCCTTCACATTAATCCAAAGATTAATGGCGATATCACCCACCGCGATCTCCTTCTCCATTTAGCAGATCTACAGAAGACATCAACGCCTGCCCTCTCTGGCGCGCAGCTCTCGCTCTCATTAGCGCCACCTCTCTTAGAGGCGAGTGGGCTACCTGCGATGAGTAGCCAAGAGAAGATGGGCCACGAACTCTCGCGCCTCGGGATGGATATCTCCGAGCACCTTCTCTCGCCCTATGCAGAGTTTCTCAATGCAATCGGTGCAACGCGATCTTGCGATCTCCTTCAATTACGGAGCAATAGCACTGTCCTTGTCGCCGGAGTGAAGGTCGCACTCCAATCGCCACCGGTGCGATCAGGTAAGCGAGTTCTCTTCCTCTCTCTCGATGATGGATATGGCTGCAGTGATGCCACCTTCTTCCCTGATGTCCTGCAATCACGGGGTGGTGAATATGCACAGACCCTCTATGCCACATCGCTCTTTCTTCTGCGCGGCGTTACTCGCCGCACGGGGGAGAAGGGGATATCAATCCGCGCAACCGGAGTCTGGGATCTACGTAGCGCCTATCACGATTGGAATCTTAAGAAAGGTAGTGTGGCGATATGAGCACAATTCTGCATGTAGATATGGATGCCTTCTATGCATCTGTTGCAGAGCTCGATCATCCAGAGCTACGCGGTAAGGCAGTTGTCGTGGGAGCAGGTGCTAGAGGTGTAGTGCTCTCTGCCAATTATGAGGCGAGAAAGTTCGGAATTAGAGCTGCGATGCCAGTGGGGAGAGCGCAACGGATGGAGCCACAAGCGATCTTTATCGCGCCAGAGCACCATCGCTATGCCGAGATTTCCGAGCGAGTGATGGAGATCTTTAGCCGCTACACGCCGAAGGTTGAACCAATCTCACTCGATGAGGCATTTCTCGATGTGACAGGTGCGCAGAAGTTATTGGGCAGTGGGCGAGAGATTGCAGAGAAGATTCGTAGTGAAGTGAAGTCACAGGAGGGCATTACTTGTTCCGTCGGAATTGCCTCCAATAAATTTATTGCAAAGCTCGCCTCTCAACATTGCAAACCGAATGGGCTCTTAGAGATAGTCGATGAGAAGCTCCTTGAATTTCTCCACCCACTACCGGTTGCTGCGATGTGGGGAGTGGGGCCAAAGACTGGTGAGGCGCTACAACGACTTGGACTCCACACCATTGGTGATATCGCAAATACTCCACGCTCTACCCTGATTCGCGCCTTAGGCGATGCAACGGGCGCCTCTCTCTATGAACTCGCCTGGGGGCGCGATCTCCGAGATGTCAGCAACGATGAACCAGATAAGAGCATTAGTAATGCAGAGACCTTCGCCTATGACCTCGATAATCCAGAGGAGATCTTGCGTGAATTCTTACGGATGACAGAGAAGGCAGCTTCTCGGTTGCGCGATAGAGGGCTCTTTGCCAAGACGATTGGAATCAAGGTCAGATTCTCAGATTTCACCACGATCAACCGGAGTAAGACCCTGCCACTCCCTATCGATAGCACCCAGGAGATCTATGAGGTCGTCCGCACCCTCTACCTTGCGCTCAAGATTGGGGGAGCGAGGTTGCGCCTGGTTGCAGTCTCACTTGAGAACCTCCATGAGGGAGCCCATGAGCAGATGCTCCTTGGCTCACGGGATAAGGGGTGGCGAGATGCAGATAGCGCGATCGATAAGGCCCGCGCTCGCTTTGGCAGCTCTAGCGTGCGACCTGGGCGCTTGATCCGACCCGCCAAAGAGGTGGATGAGGAGTAGGCAAAGTTGGGCAGGGACGGCAAGGTTAGAACGGTCAAAGAGTTGATAATCAAGGTGACGGATAGCGCTATCTGTTCTATTGTGGGGCTATGGCACTTTCCGATCGTGAACGACGCTTACTAGCGGAGATGGAGGCGGCTCTCGCCTCTGATGATCCACGCCTACAGTCGACCCTCGCAGGTGGCGATACTCAGACCCTTATCCGTAAGGCCCCTGGCTCACTTATCGGCGGTATCGCTCTTATCTTGGCTGGAATCGGAATCCTCTTCACCGGCCTCATCTCACAGATCACCCCGGTAGGAGTCGCCGGCTTTATCGTCGCTCTCATCGGCCTCTTGATGTCCATTCGCTCCGCCGGCTCGATCTCCATCACAGGGCCACGGGTGAAGTCACCGAAGCGCTCGCTCAATGACCGCCTCCAGGAGAGGTGGGATCGCCGCTCCTTCGAGCAGTAAGACCACTCGAGATTAACCCGCCCACCAGGGCGGGTTTTTTTATGCCCAAAATCTGGTGTGGAGCGGGGTGGGGAGAGCCCCCTAGAAAAGGGAAATATTTGGGTCAGAGTGGTGTAAAAAGGGGGAAAGTGGTGTAAAGTGGGGAATTGAGCGGGAAATTCACGCTCATACCTTGGGGAAGGTGGTGAAAATCAATGTTCTTAGGCACCCATGAACCTCGTCTCGACGAGAAGGGTCGATTGATTCTTCCTGCCAAATTCCGCGAAGAGCTCTCACCAGGATTGGTAATTACCAAGGGGCAGGAGCGCTGCCTCTATGTCTTTCCTGCCTCTGAATTTGCCCATATCACTGAGACCTTGCGCCAAGCACCGGTCACAGCAAAGGCTGCCCGTGATTACCAGCGCGTGATGTTCGCTGGAGCTCACGATGAAATTCCTGATCGCCAAGGTCGAATCACTATTCCTCAAGGACTTCGCACTTATGCAGGCCTTGAAAAAGAGTGCGTTGTTATCGGCGCAAATACCCGAGTTGAAATCTGGGATAGCGGTGCGTGGGCTGAATACCTCGCAGATCGCGAAAAGAGTTTTGCTGATGTCTCTGAAGAAGTATTTCCGGGACTTTTCTAGAGCATCAGCAAAAAATATTTAAAGAGAAAAACTAAATAAGCATAGGTAAATAAAAGAAAAAACTAAATAGGCCTCACTCATCTGTGGCCACCGCCGACCTTAAAGGCCGACAGCGGCGTCTCTTCCCCGACGCCGCTATCGATGAAATACAAATCCGTCGGCCGGCGGTGACCAGAGATGAGTGAGTGAAGAAATGTAATGAAGAGATTAGAAATTTGAGCCAGGAAATGGGGGAGTAGATGCAACATATATCTGTAATGCGCGATCGCTGCGTTGAACTTCTCTCCCCTTCCATTATCGCCTCTGAGAAGCCAGTTGTTGTCGATGCAACTCTCGGCCTCGGCGGTCATAGCGAGGCTCTACTCCAGAAGTTCTCACATTTAACTGTTATCGGTATTGATCGCGATCTCCAGGCGCTGGCAAAGGCGAAGAGTCGTCTTGCTCCATTTGGCAATCGCTTCCTTTCAGCACATGCAATCTTCGATGAATTCACAACAGTTATTAAGAGCTTTGGATATAGCCAAGTTAACGGAGCGCTCTTTGATTTAGGTGTCTCATCAATGCAGCTCGATGAGGGCACCCGTGGTTTCTCTTACTCACATGATGCGCCCCTTGATATGCGGATGGATCAGAGCCGTGGCATTACCGCAGCGGAAATCATCAATACCTATCAGCCAGGTGAACTTGTTCGCATCTTGCGAGTCTATGGTGAAGAGAAGTTCGCTACCCGCATCGTCGAAAACATCGTGAAAGAACGTGCAATCGCACCAATGAATTCAACTCTCCAACTTGCAGCACTTGTTAAGGAGAGCATTCCTGCAGCGACTCGTCGAACAGGTGGCAATCCATCAAAGCGCACCTTCCAAGCTCTTCGAATTGCAGTCAATGACGAGTTGGGCGCAATTGAACGCGCACTTCCACAGGCGCTCGAGAGCATTGTTATCGGTGGCCGGGTAGTTGTGATGTCATTTCAATCATTGGAAGATCGCATCGTTAAGGAGCACTTCACAGAGGCATCAACCTCAAAGAGCCCTCGTGAGCTACCGATGGAACTTCCAGAGTATGCAGCGAAATTTAAGCTTGTCTTTAACTCAAGCGAGAAGCCAACTCAAGCTGAGGTGGAAGAGAATTCTCGCGCCGCTTCTACGAGACTTCGTGCAATAGAGAGAGTAGCGGCATAAATGGCTACAGCTCTAGCGCGTAAGGCGGTCTCTACAACTCTCACAACTGGCATCAAGCGCCAGGTTGTAGATCGCACAGCACAGATTATTCAATTGACCTTCCCACAGGTATCTGTGGCACAGCAGGCAAGTCGTAAATACTTTGCAATCTTTGTCTCGACCGTAAGCGTCCTTGGATTCCTCGCACTTCTCGGCATTAATACCTTGCTCGCACAAGATGCATTTAAGCTCTCTAACCTCAAGGTTGAGGCGAAGATGGTGGCCGATCAGCGCGATGCAATCACTCGCTCTATCGATGCCCATTCTGCCCCTGAAGCGCTAGCTGCTGCGGCGATTGCGCTCGGAATGAAGCCATCTGAGACCCCTATCTTTCTCAACCTTCCAACGAGCGGGGAGGTAACTCGTGGGTGATCTCCTCCTCTCCAAATCACGTATTCGCATCCTTGCTATGTTCTTCGTGATCGCACTATCGCTTTTGAGCCTTCAACTATTTAGAGTTCAAATAATCGAAGCGTCTAATTACAAGCTTCGCGCCGTCGATGAGATGGAGACAACTCGCGTTGTTCAGGCGCCACGCGGTGAGATCACAGATAAGAATGGTGTGGCATTTGCGCGAAGCGTCTCTGCTATCAGCATCGTTGTAGATCAAACTCAGATCAATGACCCAGCAAAGACCGCTGCATTTGTAGCGCCAATCCTTGGTCTGCCAGTGGCTGATGTTCAAGCGAGCATCACCGGCACCCGTAAGTACTCGATGGTTCTTAAGAATGGCCGCCCAGCTCTCTGGTCGAAACTGACGAGAGCGATGGATGAGTACAACGCATCCCTTGATGGGAAGGAGATTGGGGAGCGCATCATTGGCTTCTTCCCAGAGCGCTCCTATATCCGTGAATACCCATCTGGGCAATTGATTTCATCACTGATTGGTTTTGTTCGCGCCGATGGCGTTGGTGCAACAGGTCTTGAGTACAGCATGAATTCAACAATCGCTGGCAAGGCAGGTCGTTACTCATATGCTCGCGCCAATGGCGCTGAGATTCCAGGATCTCAAAATGAAATCATTGCACCGCAAGCAGGAACAACTGTTCGCCTCACCATCGACCGTGATGTTCAATGGGTTGCAGCAAAGGCAATTGCAGAGGCGGTAAAGAGCACTGGAGCCGTTAACGGAACTGTGATTGTGATGGATCCACGAACAGGAGCGATCATCGCTCATGCAACGGCGCCTACTTTTGATCCCAATAACACCAAAGGTGTCTCGCTCGATTTGATGCGCAATCCTTCGGTTCAAGATGTTTACGAGCCAGGATCAACTGGAAAAGTTATGACAATGGCGGCGGCCCTGGAAGAGAAGACAGTGACGCCAACAACTGTCTTTACCGTTCCTTACGGACTTCATCGCGCTGGAAAGACTTTCCATGATCACGAGCGCCATAAAACTCAGCAATTGACTACAACGGGAATTCTTGCGGTCTCATCCAATACAGGTTCAATTAAGGTGGGAGAGACCCTTGGAAGCGATCGCCTCTACGACTACTTAACTAAATTTGGAATTGGAACAAAGACAGGATCTGGACTTCCAGGTGAATCTGCTGGAATCTTGCGTCCAGTTAAAGATTGGTCCGGAACAACCGCTCCAACTGTTGCATTTGGTCAGGGTTATTCGGTGACTGCGATGCAGGCAACAAGCGTCTTTGCAACGATTGCAAATGGTGGCGTTAGAGTTGCTCCGACGGTTATCGCTGGCACAAGTGACTCTTCCGGTCATTTCACTCCTGCCAAACAGCGTGAATCAGTCCGCGTTATCGGTGAAGATGCTGCAGCGCAGCTTCGCACGATGATGGAGAGCGTGGTCTCTGCCAAGGGAACTGCACCGAGTGCTGCTATCCCTGGCTACCGCGTTGCAGGTAAGACTGGTACTGCTCAGCGCGTTGATCCCATCACCGGAAAGTACAACGGATACACCGCATCATTTATCGGCTTTGCACCGGCAGATAGCCCTCGTTATGTCATCAATGTGACGCTACAACGCCCACGTAATGGCCACTATGGCGGAGCGCTCTGTGGTCCGGTCTTTAAGAAGGTAATGACATTTGTTCTTCAATCAGAGCATGTTCCACCAACGGGAACAAAAGTTGAGCCAGTTGCTCTCACCAAGGCGCAATTGAAGAGCTATCAGGCCACACAAGTGAGTGCGAAGCACTAATGGTTCGCCCATTTAATGAGTTCACTTACTCGTTGACAAAGGCTGCAGAGCTACTTGGCGCAGAGCGAGAGAACTTCCTTGAACTTAACTTCACCGGTCTTACCCATATCGACTCTGAAGTTCTCCCAGGAGATATCTTTTTAGCCTTTCCGGGTGCAAATCGCCATGGAGCGGAGTTCATCTCCTCCGCTAAGTCGCGTGGTGCGGTTGCAGTGTTAACGGATCAGGCAGGCGCGGCGCACTCTGCCGGTCTTCCAACTTTGATCGTGAAAGATGTTCGGGTGGCAGGAGCTCTCCTTGCATCAAGTTTCTATCGCGCACCGATTCGAGATATGCAGAGCATCGGCATCACTGGCACCAATGGCAAGACAACTGTGACGACTCTGCTCTATCAACTCTTCAGCGCAGTTGGCCGAGAGAGTGGATTAATCGGCACAGTTGAGACCCGTATTGGCGCTGAATCAATCAAGAGCCAGCGCACCACCCCTGAGGCGGCAGATCTTCAGGCGCTTGCAGCGACGATGCGTGAGCGCCATCTGCGCCACCTGGTGATGGAGGTTTCCAGCCATTCGCTAGAACTACAGCGCATGGCGGGCTCTCACTTTTCAATAGTTGGGTTTACTAATCTCACTCAAGATCATCTCGATTTCCATAAGGATATGGAGAGCTACTTTGCTGCCAAATCCAAGCTCTTCACCTTTGAATATGCAGATCTTGGCTTTATCAATATTGATGATCCATATGGAGCGCGTCTCTTCGCATCTGCCTCTATACCAATGATTTCGCTCTCGAGAAGTTCAGAGAAGGCAACCTGGCACTTTGTTGAGATAAATCCAACAAACTCTGGCGCTGAGTTTGTTATCCGTGGAAAAGATGGCGTCTTGATTGAATCTCGAACCAGGATGCGCGGAGGTTTTAACCTCGACAATCTTCTCCTAGCTGTTGCTATCGCATATGAGTGTGGGGTGGATCCGCTTGAGATTGCCTCACTCTTTCCACAGTTAACTGGCGCTCCAGGTCGATTAGAGCCAGTGTCACTAGGACAAAACTTCGCTGCCTTGGTTGACTATGCACATTCACCAGATGCCGTGAAAAATGTTCTGGCAGCAGCGCGCGAGTTCACAGCCGGCAAGTTAATCGGTGTGTTGGGCTGCGGTGGAGATAGAGATTCAAGTAAACGCCCTCTGATGGGGCAGGCGCTTATCAGCGGTTGTGATGTTGCAATCATGACCAGCGATAACCCCCGGAGCGAAAGTCCAGCTTCAATTCTGGAGCAGATGAAGGGAGCGGCTGAACTCACGAAGCCATCTGCGGTGATCGAAGATCGCGCAGCAGCTATCGAGTATGCAGTCTCTCTCGCTGAAGCTGGCGACACCGTCATTATTCTCGGAAAGGGCCATGAGTCCGGCCAAGAGGTGAATGGGGTGGTTACCTCATTTGATGATCGATTTGAATTAGCAAAGGCAATTGAGGCAAAGCGATGATTGCAATGAAGGCGAGTCAGATTGCAGAGATTGTTGGGGGAGAACTCCACGGCTCTGATATTGAGGTGACAAATCGAGCCTACCTCTCATCACGTGAGTGCCAGCCAGGATCGATCTTTCTTGCAATCAAAGGTGAGAAAGTTGATGGCCATGATTTTGTCGGTGATGCCTTCGCGCATGGAGCAGTTCTATCTTTAACTTCTCGTCCAGTTGATGAGCGATGTGTCGTTGTCGGAGATGTAACTGTTGCAATTGGCAAGCTTGCAACTTATCTCCGTAGAGAACTTAAGAATCTTAAGGTGATTGGAATTACCGGTTCCCAAGGAAAGACCACTACTAAAGAGTTATTGGCTTCAATCTTGAGAGAACAAGGTGAGACCGTATCGCCTAAGGGAAATAACAATAATGAGTTAGGCGTTCCACTCACTATTCTTCAATGCACTGAGCAGACTCGGTTCTGCGTAGTTGAGATGGGTGCTCGCCATGTTGGAGATATTGCCTCCCTTGCTGCGATTGCCGGTCAAGATATTGGCATCGTATTAAAGGTGGCGGCAGCTCACATTGGTGAGTTTGGTTCCATTGAGAAGATTGCATCGACAAAGTCAGAGATGATTTCGAGCCTTAACGAAAATGGAATTGCAATTCTTGGTCAATATGACCAATGGACTTCCGCAATGTCATCACTTCACAAGGGGCGCGTGATTACCTTTGGTGAGACCTCCTCTGCAACTGTGAGAGCTGCAGATATTGAACTTCGTGATGGCCGGCCACACTTTGAACTCGTCACACCTGAAGGTCGTAGCGCAGTTGCACTTCGCCAAGTTGGCGCGCACCAAATTCCTAATGCTTTAGCAGCTGCAGCTGCGGCTCACGCCCTTGGTATCTCAACCGATCAGATTGCCGCAGCGCTATCAACTGCGGAGATGGGCGCTAAGTGGAGGATGGAGCTTCACACCCTCGAAGATCTCGTCATTATCAACGATGCCTATAACGCGAGCCCTGATGCTATGGCGGCTGCTCTTCAGACCTTGGCCCATCTCTCGCAGGAGCGTGGCGGGCAGTCCTGGGCATTTCTAGGAAATATGCGCGAACTCGGCGATTCAACAGATGAAGCACATGCTGAGATTGGCAGACTTGCCGCTGAGCTAAGAATCGATCATCTCGTCACAGTCGGTGCGGATGGATATGCAGCGGGAGTTGGAGCAGGTGCCGATATTGAGATCCATCGCTGCGCAGATCGCCAAGAAGCCCTTGATTTCTCCCGCCATATCAATCGCGGAGATGTGGTTCTCTTCAAAGCATCACGCTCAGATGGATTAGAAGTCCTGGCAGAAGAGATTGAAGAACAGTGGCTCGAAAGATTAAAGAATGATGAGGGGAAATAGAAAATGAGAGAGATTCTGATTGCAGGAGGGCTTGCGCTCTTCTTCTCACTCTTTGGCACCCCGCTACTCATTAAGTTCTTAGTCAAGCGTGGTTATGGTCAGTTCATCCGTGACGATGGACCTTCCTCTCACCATACTAAGCGCGGAACGCCAACTATGGGCGGCATCATCATCATCTTCTCCGTGATCGCCGCTTATCTCATCGCTCACCTGATCTCAGGTAATGCAATCTCAGTCTCGGCTATGTTGATTATCGGCCTGGTGCTGGCAATTGGTTTAGTTGGATTTATCGATGACTATATGAAGATCTCGCGTCAAAACTCAGGTGGAATTAGTGGAAAGCAGAAGATTGCTGGACAAGTTATCGCTGCCTCAATCTTTGGATATCTAGGTCTTCAATTTGCTGATAAAGATGGCTACACCCCACTGAGCCTGCAGCTCTCAACCGTTCGTGACACATCAATCACACTCGGCGTCGTTGCTGTCGTGATCTGGATTGCCTTTATGGTCACAGCCACTAGTAATGGTGTGAACCTCACTGACGGCCTTGATGGCTTAGCCACTGGTGCTGCGGTGATGACATTTATCGCCTACGTCTTGATTGGTGTCTGGGAGTTTGGTCAGAGCTGTGCTGTGATGGCGACATCTAATTGCTATCACGTGCGCGACCCGCTTGACCTTGCCGTGCTATCGGCTGCCTTTGCGGGATCATGCACCGGCTTCTTATGGTGGAATGCATCGCCGGCAAAGATCTTCATGGGCGATACTGGATCACTTGCATTAGGAGCGGCCCTTGCAGGAATTGCCGCATCCCTTCGTATTCAACTTCTCCTTATCCCGCTTGGCGGCCTCTTTGTCATCATTACTCTCTCTGTGGCACTGCAGGTGATTTACTTCAAGATCACAGGCGGAAAACGGCTCTTTAAGATGGCGCCCCTTCATCACCACTTTGAATTACTGGGATGGGGACAGGTCACGGTGGTTCTCCGTTTCTGGATCATTGCAGGTCTCTGTGTTGCCCTCGGTCTCGGTCTCTTCTATGCCGATTGGGTTGTTGGTTAAGAGCTAGCCATGTCATCCCCTCTTTCCTATAGCGCGCTCAGTGAGAAGAAGATTCTCGTCGCCGGAGCCGGTGTTACCGGTCTTGCCGTTGCACGCGCATTACTTGCGAGAGGCGCCGAAGTTACCTTTGCTGATGAGAAGGTTGATCACGTTGAAGGCTTCGACGTTATCGCTCCAGCAGATATTGATATTCGCCAATTTGATGGCTTGATGGTCTCTCCAGGTTGGCGTGAAGATCACCTCTTGGTGAAGGCTGCCCGTGAATTCGAAGTGACCATCCTCAATGAGATTGATTTTGCATGGTCGATTAAGAGCGAAAAGCTGCCGGGACAGAAGTGGCTTGCACTGACGGGGACCAACGGAAAGACAACAACCGTCGAAATGGTCGCCCATATTTTGCAGTCAGCAGGTTTAAAGGCACGTGCCTGTGGCAATGTGGGAACAACGGTAATTGAGACCGTAACCGGTGATGAGAATTTTGATTACTTAATCCTTGAGCTTTCTTCATTCCAGCTCCACTGGTTGCAAGACGCTCAATTTATTTCAACAGCAATTCTCAACATCGCAGATGACCACGTTGATTGGCATGGCACCTTCGATGCCTATGCTCAGGCAAAGCTCTCCATCCTTGATAAATCCACCACAGCGATTCTCAATGGAGATGATGGAGAGGTAGTAGGAAGAACTTCTCATTGGCTTGGACGGAAAGTTTTCTACTCCCTCGATACACCAGGACCAGGTGAGCTAGGAGTGGTGGAGGAGCTCCTTGTCGATCGCGCCTTCGTTCCTGATACTCAGGAGGCAGCGCTGATTGCAGAGTTGACTGAGATTGTTCCAACAGTGCCACATCACATCTCTAATGCACTCGCTGCAGCTGGACTCGCCTCCACAGTGGGTGTTTCCCGTGAGGTAATTAGAGAAGCACTCAAGAGTTTTAAACCAGGACGCCATCGCATTGAACTCGTCGCAGATCACAATGACATCAAGTGGGTAGATGACTCCAAGGCGACCAATCCTCATGCTGCCGCGGCCTCGATCCTCTCTCACTTCTCTGTCATCTGGATTGCAGGCGGACTCGCCAAGGGCGCTCAGATGCGGCCTTTGATTGATCGTACGTGGGGTCGTATGAAGGCAGCAATCTTGATTGGCGAAGACCGAAATCTGATAGCTGATGCACTTCGTGCAAGCGCACCTGATCTGCCAATCCACTTTATTGACCCGCCTGCGGGATATCAGAGAGGCAGCGATGAGAACGCCTTCATGGAGTCGATAGTTCGAGTTGCAGCAGAGATTGCAGATCAGGGCGATGTAGTTCTACTTGCTCCGGCGTGTGCCTCGATGGATCAATTTATTTCTTATGGTGACCGTGGTGATCGTTTCTCTCGAGCAGTAAAGGATGTTGTATTAAATGCCAACTAAAGCAGCTAAGAGAACTCGCCTCCTCAACGCCCCAATCAATCATTTTTATATGATGATTATCAGTACAGCAATCTTAGTTGTACTTGGCTTGATCATGGTCTTCTCGGCATCATCTATCCATGCAATTGACACCAAGGGCTTTGCCTTTGCTGTTGCCCTGCGCCAATTCATCTTCCTTGCAGTAGGTATTCCGCTTGCAATCTTCTTGGCAAGTAGGTCAATTCATTTCTGGAACCGTTTTGCTCGACTCGGACTATTTATGTCAATAGTTCTAGTCACTATTGTCATGATCCCAGGCGTTGGTAAAGAGGTGAATGGAAATCGAAACTGGATCGACCTTAAAGTTGTTGACATTCAGCCGGGTGAATTTACCAAGTTCCTCCTCATTCTCTGGGCTGCCTATCTTCTTGCGCGGAAAGAAAGCGCACAGAAGATTCACTTTAATGTGATCGCCTTGCTCGCACCTGGCTTTGCAATCGTAATTCTTGGAATTCTTCGCGGTCGCGACCTCGGAACAGCTGCTGTTGTTGCGGCAATCTTCTCCGGTCTGCTCTTTGTATCAGGTGTTGATTTAAAGAAGATGGGAACAGTCGCTGCAGTTCTCTTTGCTGGATTGGCAATTGGAATCGTTACCTCTGATTACCGCAGAGCTCGCT
>JBEEOC010000138.1:0-5409 GCA_041191845.1 Actinomycetota bacterium
CACGTGTTCGCGTGGCCCATGGCCAAATGAGTGAGAGCCAACTGGAAGATGTGATTCTTGGATTTTGGAACCGCGACTTCGATGTTCTTGTCTGCACCACGATTGTTGAAAGCGGACTAGATATTCCTAATGCCAACACGCTCATAGTTGAACACGCTGAAAACTTTGGTCTCTCACAGCTCCACCAATTACGTGGTCGTGTGGGACGTGGACGTGAGAGAGGGTATGCATATTTCCTCTATCCACCGGATAAACCGCTAAGTGAAGTCTCACTAGATCGATTAAAGACCATCGCAACCAACACGGATCTGGGTTCTGGAATGCGAGTTGCTCTTAAGGATCTGGAAATTCGTGGCGCCGGTAATCTGCTAGGCGGTGAACAATCTGGCCATATTGCAGATGTTGGATTCGATCTCTACATGCGCATGGTGGGAGAGGCGGTCCAAGATTACAAATCTGGCATCATCGAAGGTGAAGAGGTGAGCCATGAGTGCAAAGTGGAACTCCCAATCAATGCCCACCTTTCAGAGCAGTATGTTCCGGGTGAGCGCCTTCGCCTTGATCTCTATCGTCGATTAGCTGATGTGCGCAACAGTGAAGATGTCATCTCTATCCAAGAGGAGATGGTGGATCGCTTTGGCGAACTACCGGAAGAGGCGAAGCTTCTGCTCGATGTTGCAGAGCTGCGTGCCTTTGCTAAATCTTTAGGCATTCGTGAAGTCGTCTTAGCTGGCAAATACCTTCGAATCTCACCGCTTGTTCTCCCTGAATCAAAACAGCTCAAACTCAACCGGATCTATCCCTCATCCCTCTATAAATCGCAGAGTTCTACTGTGATGGTCGCCATTCCACGCGTGGCAGCCTGGAGTCCAACAGCACAAACGGGCGGAGATATAGGGGATACTTCTCTCCTAGCGTTTGCTCGTCAGGCGCTGACAGAGTTAACCGGCGCATAGCGCTTATCAAAGATATTGGAGCATGTTGTGAAGAAGATTCTCTCTCTGATTGCAGTTCTCTCCCTCGCCACCCTCACTGCGTGTGGTCAGGTAAATAGCGCTGCGACCCTAGGCGATATCACTATCTCTCAGAGCCAACTTCAGGAGAGCGTCGACACAATCCTTGCGGAGCGCGATGGAATCGATATCTCACAGATGCAGCTTCAGACAGGTGGAGATCTCAACCGTAGTCAGCTTCGCTTCCTTGTCATTACCACTCTCTTTGATGAGATTGCAAAGGAGCTCAAGCTTGATGTGACAAAGACCGAGATGGTCACAACCCGCCAGCAGATGATTGCTCAGAGCGGTGGCGAAGAGGCATTTGCAAGCAACCTCGTCGGTGCACAGATTGCATCTACTAACTTTGATAAGTACGTCCGCGTTGTCATTCTCTCTGACAAGTTAACTACTGCTCTTAAGGAGTCAGGAATTTCTGAAGAGGAAGTAGGCACCCGTATTTCACAGCTCATCGCTGCAAAGGGTAAAGAGCTAAAGATCGAGATTAATCCACGTTATGGAACATGGGATGCAGAGGCTGGAGATATCCTCCCTGTTGATTCAGCAGGCGATGCTGTTACAACCCCTGCTACTAACTAATCAAACTCATTGCATTAGCCAATAGATTAACGAGACGAGATAAAAGTGTCTGAACGAGTATTTGGTTCAGAGCTTCTTCGCCTTGTTGAGGTGATGGATAAACTCCGTTCACCTGGCGGATGTGCTTGGGATGCCGAACAGACTCATCAATCTCTCATCAAGTATCTCTTGGAAGAGTCATATGAATTTATCGATGCGATTGAGAGTGATGACCGCATAGGAATGCGGGAAGAGTTAGGTGATGTGCTTCTACAGGTGTATTTCCACTCCCGCATTGCTCAAGATCATCCGAGTGATCCTTTTACGATTGATGATGTTGCTGGTGCGATTGCAGATAAATTGATTGGCCGCCACCCTCATGTATTTGCGGGCCTTGAGGTGAGTGGAACTGACGAGATTATTGAGAATTGGGAAGCAATTAAGGCGAAAGAAAAGGGTCGCACCTCACCCATCGATGGCGTTGCGATGTCACAACCTGCCTTACCTCTTGTCTCAAAGTTGATCTATCGCGCCGATAAATATGGTGCTCCACTTGCCATCGATGATTATCAAAGTGATGAGGTAGCTACCGAGGAGTCGGTAGGCGCAGCGCTGACATCGGTGATTGCATGGGCATATAAGCATGGAATCGACCCAGAATTAGCCCTGCGAGCCCAGGCGCGAGAGATGATTGCGGAGTTGGCGCGCTCAGAGCAGCCTTAAAGCACGCGGTAAGATTGGCGCAGGTCGCTCAATGGAGAGCGCTGAATATCTTCCATCTCTATCTCTCACAGAGGAGATAGGCATCTCTCGAAGGAGCATCCTAAGTGGCAATTATCGAAGCAATCGGCGCCCGTGAAATTCTCGACTCTCGTGGAAACCCAACTGTTGAAGTCGAAGTCCAATTAGAAGATGGCACACAGGCGCGCGCTGCAGTTCCAAGCGGTGCATCTACTGGAGCATTTGAAGCATCAGAGCTTCGCGATGGCGATAAGAAGCGCTACCTCGGAAAAGGTGTTCTCAAGGCAGTTGCTTATGTCAACGATGAGATTGCTCCTGCAATCGAAGGTTATGACTCACAAGATCAGCGTCTCATCGACTCAGAGATGATTGCTCTCGATGGCACACCAAATAAGTCACGCCTTGGCGCAAATGCAATCCTCGGTGTTTCACTCGCAGTTGCAAAGGCATCTGCTGAGTCATCAGATCTCTCACTCTTCCGTTATGTGGGCGGACCAAACGCACACGTTCTCCCAGTTCCAATGATGAATATCCTCAATGGTGGAGCTCACGCAGATACCAACGTTGATGTTCAGGAGTTCATGATTGCTCCAATTGGTGCAGCAACATTCCGTGAGTCACTTCAGTGGGGAGCTGAGATCTACCACGCGCTTAAGGCGGTCCTGAAGAAGCGAGGACTCGCAACATCGGTTGGCGATGAAGGTGGTTTTGCTCCAAACCTTGATTCAAACCGCGCAGCGCTCGATCTCATCATTGAGGCAATCACTGCAGCAGGATTTAAGCCAGGCGCTGAGATTGCACTTGCGATGGATGTTGCAGCAACAGAGTTCCATGATGCCGGCAAGTACAAGTTTGAGGGCAGGACACTCTCCTCTGATGAAATGATTGCCTACTACGCGGATCTCGTTGCTTCATACCCAATCGTTTCAATCGAAGATCCATTGAACGAAGAAGACTGGGCAGGCTGGAAGTCAATGACAGCATCTCTCGGTTCAAAGATTCAGATTGTTGGCGATGATCTATTCGTAACCAACCCAACTCGCCTGGCAAAGGGCATTGATACCGATACCGCTAACGCTCTTCTTGTGAAGGTAAACCAGATCGGTACTTTGACAGAGACACTTGATGCCGTTGATCTTGCCCACCGTGCCAACTATCGCAGCATGATGTCACACCGTTCAGGTGAAACCGAGGACACCACAATCGCCGATCTCGCAGTGGCAACAAACTGTGGCCAGATCAAGACCGGTGCTCCATCCCGCACAGAGCGCGTTGCAAAGTACAACCAGCTCCTTCGCATTGAGGAAGAGCTCTCAGATGGCGCTGTCTATGCAGGTCGCCAAGCATTCCCACGCTTTAAGGCATAAGGAGCTTTGAAATGGTCCGCAGATCCTCTGGTCGCGCGCGAAAGAAGGGTTACCGTTCGCGTAACTTGAATTTCAACCGCAACCAGGGATCTGGACGGACCTTTGCTATTGCTGCAATCTTCTTTGCACTAGCCCTCTTTCTAGCGCCACCAATAAAGAACTACTTCACTCAACGCGCACAGATCAGCGCGTTAGAGGCACAACTATCAAGTGATTACTCAGCCCTAGAGGCTGCGCGAAAAGAGTTGATGTTGTGGCAAGACCCTAACTACATTAAATCTCAAGCTCGCGAGCGACTCCACTTTGTAATGCCAGGTGAGCGCCAATACATCGTCACCGGTGGAGATGAGAGCGAAGATTCAAATAATGGAGAGATTAACGTTGTCGAAAATCTTCCCGAAGGTCAACCTTGGTATACAAGGATGATTGCATCGGTCACTGAAGCAGGTAAGAAGTGAGCGATAGCCGCACACCAACTGAGGCAGACCTCGAAGTAATTGAGCGCCAACTCGGTCGCACCCCTCGTGATGTTCATGCAATCTCTTATCGCTGCCCATGTGGCAAGCCAGCTGTTGTTGAAACGCCACCACGGCTCAGCAATGGCGAGCCATTTCCCACCTTCTACTACGCAACCTGCCCGCGCCTAACCGCTGCTATTTCGACCCTTGAAACGACTGGGCTTATGGGGGAGATGAATGAGCGTCTTGCCACAGATCCTGTGCTCGCTGGTGAATATGCAGCAGCTCATGATGATTACATCGCATCGCGAAGCGCACTAGGCGTTGAAGTTCCAGAAGTCGAGAATATCTCTGCAGGTGGAATGCCTGACCGCGTGAAGTGTCTCCACTCTCTCGTCGCTCACTCGCTCTCAGCCGGTGAAGGCGTTAACCCATTGGGTGATGAAGCACTCGCCAAACTTCCGCAATGGTGGAAATTCCTGCCATGCGAGTAGCAGCTATTGATTGCGGCACTAACTCAATCCGACTTCTGATTGCAGATATCGATAGTGGTAACTTCCGTGAGATCACTCGCCAGATGGAAGTTGTTCGTTTAGGACAGGGTGTCGATAAGACTGGTGCTTTCCATCCAGATGCAATTGCCAGAACTCTCGCTGCTGTCGATCTCTATGCAGTAGAGATTGCAAAGCGCGGGGTTGAGAAGATCCGTTTCTGTGCCACGAGCGCTACCCGTGATGCAACAAACCGCTCCCTCTTTATCGACGGCGTAAAGGAGAGACTCGGTATTGAACCAGAGGTCATCGCAGGTGAAGTCGAGGCAGCCCTCTCCTTCCAAGGAGCCACAAAAGATTTTGATAAATCACAAGGACCTTTCCTCGTGATCGATATTGGCGGGGGCTCTACCGAGTTTGTCTTTGGAACCGATTCTGTCGAAGCAGCACGGAGCATGAATATTGGTTGTGTGCGCATGACCGAGCGTCACTTCACTGGTGATCAACCAGATCCAGGTCAGATTGCATCTGCAATTGAAGATATTGATGAGAATATCCGCCAGGCAGCAAAGAGCGTTCCGATTACTCAAGCAAAGACAGTGATTATGGTTGCTGGAACTGCAACAACGGTTGCCGCAGCAGCTCTCGATCTTCCTGCCTATGACCGATATGCAATTCACCTCTCACGAATTAGTGCAGAGCGCGCTCATCAGATATCTCAAGAGCTACTTCGTGAAAGCCGTGAACAACGTGCTTCACATGGCTATATGCACCCAGGTCG
>JBEEOC010000139.1:0-4417 GCA_041191845.1 Actinomycetota bacterium
AGCAACAACACCTGCACATGCAGCAAACCTTCAGGGATCTGGCGCATCTTTCCCAGCGCTCTTGATCGAGGCATGCAAGGCTCCATTTGCAGCAGCTACTTCACATACCTTTACATATGCAGCTTCAGGTTCAGGAGCAGGTCGCTCTAACTCAGATAAGGGCGTCGGTGACTTCTGGTTTACAGATGCACCTCACACAGCTTCATCAAAGCGCGCTTCAATCATCCACGTGCCAGCGGTAGCTGCGCCAATTGCGATTCTCCACAACGTTCCAAACTCAAAGACTCTCCAGTTCTCAGCAGAGACAATTGCAAAGATCTTCGCAGGCGAGATCACAATGTGGAATGACCCACAGATTGTTGAAGATAACAACCGCACCACAACAAAGGTTATCTACGCAAAGAACGGTGATGGGTCACTTAAGAAGAACAAGGCAGGCGATCCGATCGTTCTCCGCACACAGACAGTAACAAGCAAGGTCATCTTGCCAGCGAAGAAGATTCAGGTTGTCTATCGTTCTGATAACTCAGGCACATCAGATAACTTCACCAACTTCCTTAACAAGTCAGCTCCATCAGTATGGACAAAGCCAAAGAGCGGAACATTTAAGGATTCATTCCCAGGAAACATCAACGACATGTCTAACCTCGGTCGTATCGTTGGCGCTTCATCATCTGCCGGTGTTGCACAGCAGGCTGGTAAGACTCCTTACTCAATCACATATGCTGAGGTCAGCTATGCAAAGGCAAATAAGCTCAAGGTCGCTAACGTGATCAATGCAGCTGGTGCATCAGTTGCTCCAGATTCAACAGGTGTGAGCGCATTCCTTGCCCAGGCAACACAGGATGCAAATGGCTTCCTCACCTTTGATTACAAGACCACAGAGAAGGGTGCATACCCACTAGGTATCGTCTCCTACCTCCTTGCCGATACAAAGTATGACGACAAGGCGACAGGCGCTGCGGTGAAGGAGTTTGCTCAATTCATCCTCTCACCTAAGTGTGCTCGTGATGCAGGAGAGGCGCTCGGCTTCTCAGTAATCGATGGTGACTTCCTCAAGAAGGCACAGGCACAGGTTGCAAAGATCGGTTAATCAGCAATAGATATCCTCCACGATAAAGGAACTGGCCGGCACCTATTGGTGTCGGCCAGTTCTATTCTCCGCACACTTCACCGAGGCAATCTCGGTCAGGCTTAAGGAGGGCTCTGCGCGCCTGGCTGGAATCGAACCAGCGACAACCTGCTTAGAAGGCAGGTGCTCTATCCGACTGAGCTACAGGCGCATCTCACACCATTTATCCAATGGTCTGTTTCGTACCGGGCAATAGTACCCAGTAAGGTTTGCAACTATGGCTGAGTTCATTTACACGATGAAGAAGGCGCGTAAAGCGCATGGTGAGAAGGTAATTCTCGATGATGTAACGCTGATGTTCCTTCCGGGGGCAAAGATCGGCGTTGTCGGCCCTAACGGTGCCGGTAAGTCGACCGTCTTACAGATCATGGCTGGACTTCAGCAGCCCTCCAATGGCGAGGCATACCTCTCACCCGGCTATACCGTCGGAATCTTGATGCAGGAGCCAAAGCTCAATGAAGAGAAGACCGTCCTCGAGAATGTGCAAGAGGGCGTTGCTGAGACGATGGAGATGGTCCGCCGCTTCAATGAAATTTCCGAAGAGATGGCAAACCCAGATGCCGACTACGACAAGTTATTGGCAGAGATGGGGGAGTTGCAGGAGCAGCTCGATCACCGCAATGCCTGGGAGCTCGACTCTCAATTAGAGCAGGCGATGGATGCCCTTCGTTGCCCACCAGGTGATGCCGATGTGAAGGTCCTCTCCGGTGGTGAGAAGCGTCGCGTTGCCCTCTGCAAACTTCTCCTCGAGGCGCCAGATCTTCTCTTGCTCGATGAGCCAACCAACCACCTCGATGCTGAATCTGTTCTCTGGCTTGAGCAACACCTTGCTAAGTATCCCGGCACCGTCGTTGCGATTACTCACGATCGTTACTTCCTCGACAATGTTGCCCAGTGGATCCTTGAGCTCGACCGCGGTCGCGCCTATCCCTATGAAGGAAATTACTCGACCTATCTCGACACTAAGGCGACGCGCCTTAAAGTTGAAGGACAGAAAGATGCAAAGCGAGCAAAGCGTCTTGCTGAAGAGCTCGATTGGGTTCGCCAGAATGCAAAGGGTCGCCAGGCAAAGTCAAAGGCTCGCCTTGCTCGTTATGAAGAGATGGCAGCTGAAGCAGACAAGATGCGTAAGCTCGACTTTGAAGAGATTCAGATTCCACCTGGACCACGCCTTGGAAATGTTGTTGTTGAAGTTGAGAATCTCGTTAAGGGATTTGGCGATCGCGTCCTGATCGATGATCTCTCATTTACCTTGCCACGCAATGGAATTGTTGGAGTTATTGGACCTAACGGTGCTGGAAAGACAACGCTCTTTAAGACCATTCTCGGCTTAGAGCCAGCAGATTCTGGCAATGTGAAGATCGGTGAGACGGTCAAGATTTCATACGTTGATCAGTCTCGTGGCGGTATCGATCCTAAGAAGTCTCTCTGGGAAGTTGTCTCAGATGGCCTTGATTTCATCAAGGTTGGACAGGTTGAGATGCCATCTCGCGCATATGTTGCAGCTTTTGGATTTAAGGGTCCAGATCAGCAGAAGCCAGCAGGAGTCCTCTCTGGTGGTGAGCGCAACCGTTTGAACTTAGCTCTCACTCTCAAGCAAGGTGGAAATCTCCTCCTCCTTGATGAGCCAACAAACGACCTCGATGTTGAAACCCTTGGCTCACTTGAAAATGCCCTCCTTGAATTCCCGGGATGTGCAGTTGTGATCTCTCACGATCGTTGGTTCCTAGACCGCGTTGCAACCCACATCCTTGCCTATGAGGGTGATTCAAAGTGGTTCTGGTTTGAAGGAAACTTCGAATCATATGAAGAGAACAAGATTGCTCGCCTTGGCGCAGATGCAGCGCGACCACATCGTGCGACATATCGAAAGCTCACCCGCTAATGATCTATACCAATAAGCAATTTGTTCGCTGGGATGACATCGATGCATTCGGTCACGTTAATAATGCAAAGTATCTGACCTATATCCAAGAGGCTCGCTTCCAGTGGTCTTTCTATGAGGTGAAGGCAGAGGGAGAGAAGCCAACTCTCCTGGAGATGGTTGTTGCTCGTAATGAGATCGATTACCTCGTTCCTATCTATGAGGGCGGTCTCTTCTATGACGTGAACCTCTGGGTGGAGTCGATCGGAAATAGCTCCTTTGTTCTCGGTTATGAGATTGTCGGCGCAGATGGCGTCGTTCATGCAAAGGTCAAGAGCGTGCAGGTTGCGGTCTCGATGGAGACGAAGAAATCTCGTCCCCTCACAGATGCTGAGAAAGTCTTTCTCGCTAAATACACCCGCGACTAGTTAAGGTTGCTCCTATGACGAAGAAGCTCCATCCAGCATGGACCGCACTCGTCGTTACCTTCTTCACCTTGATGGCAACTGCCGGATTTAGATCGGCCCCATCAGTGACCATCGTTCCATTGGAAGAGGCCTTTGGCTGGTCTCGCTCTCAAGTCTCACTCGCAATTGCGATCAATGTTCTTCTCTATGGATTGATCGCTCCCTTTGCAGCAGCGCTGATGGAGCGCTTTACCGTCCGCAAGGTTGTGATGACCGCCCTTACCTTTGTAGCACTGAGTGCTGCAGCAACAACTTTGATGACGCAACCATGGCACCTCTGGTTGCTGTGGGGCGTCTGCGTTGGAATCGGCACCGGCTCTATGGCTTTGGTCTTTGCGGCAACCGTTGCCAATCGCTGGTTTATTAAACATAAAGGCTTGGTTGTGGGTGCGCTCACCGCTGCAAGTGCAACTGGACAGTTGATCTTCCTTCCCCTGCTCTCTCACTTTGCTATTACTTATGGATGGAAATCAGTCTCCATCACAATTGCGATTGCATCTCTTGCAGTTGTTCCGCTCATCTTTCTCTTCTTTAAGGAGAGCCCAGAGGCAGCCGGCACCACACCTTATGGAGCACCCGATGATTGGCAGCCACTTCCCAAGAGTGAGCTCTCCGCCTTCCGCCTTGCAATCGACACCATCTCGAAAGCAAAATCAAGCCGTGACTTTCAAATTCTCTTCTTCACATTTTTTGTCTGTGGTCTCTCAACAAATGGGTTAATTGGAACTCACTTCATTCCGGCAGCCCATGATCACGGAATGGCAGCGCCGGTTGCGGCATCGCTCCTTGCTCTTGTCGGAGTCTTCGATGTCATTGGCACACTCGCATCTGGATATCTGACAGATAAATACGACCCACGCAAACTCCTCTTCTTCTACTACGGGCTCCGTGGTCTATCGCTCTTCCTTCTGCCTTCAATCCTCTTTGAGAGCGTTCACCCCTCAACGATTGTCT
>JBEEOC010000140.1:0-8283 GCA_041191845.1 Actinomycetota bacterium
GCGATTGCTAGCGCCCGCTCTTTACTATTTGTCAGTCGTGGCCAGAGCAACCCAAGAAATGCAGCAGGGACTGCAGCGTCGAGCCCCCAGGCAGCAGGATCTCCCATCGCTTGCGCACCAATTGCACCCATGAGTGTGAAGAGATTCCAGAAGATGTAAACGCCGATTCCAGTAAGCCAGAATCCTTGCTTCATCGCTCTCTCACCGAGATCAGATTGCCCGAGTGCAACACCGGTAGATTCATCGATCGTTACCTGCGCACCTACAACACGTCGCCAACCTTTAATGTTAAGAAGCGGTGCCATTCTCATTCCATAGAGCGCATTGCGAATTCCAAGAAGAGATGCAGTGGCTATTCCTGAGAGGGCAGAGCCGCCGGCGCCAACGACTCCCACTACAGCAAATTGCGATGCGCCTGAGAAAGTCAGGAGCGAGAGGGCGCAGGTCTGAATTAGTGAGAATCCGGCTGCGATCCCTGCTGCCCCAAAGGCGATTCCATAGAGGCCAACTGTGAAGGAGACGCTGAAGGAGGCAGCTGCCGTGGCGCGGAACACTTTGGACACGCGGACATTCTGCCCCATAGATACCAGAAGGGGAGGGGGGTGGCTCGATAAGGTGCGACCATGTCTGAAACAAGCGCACATTCTGAGATTATCTTCCGCGACGACGTCTCCGTCGAACTCATCAAGGCAAGTGCTAGTGATGCCGATGTCATCTGGGCAGCTCGAGTCTCAACCGCTGGTGAGCAGTCGATGGATGAGATCGGCGAAGATCCTGCGCGCTCTGCTGGTCTGATCAACTACCTAGCGCGAGAGCGCCACGGCTCACCATTTGAGCACACCTCAATGACCTTCTTTATCTCAGCTCCCATCTTTGTATTCCGCGAGTTTATGCGCCATCGCATCGCCTCCTATAACGAGGAGTCAGGTCGCTACCGTGAATTAAAGCCGGTCTTCTATATTCCAAATCAGGATCGTAATTTGATTCAGATCGGCAAGACGGGTGCATATGAATTCGTCCCTGGCACAGCAGAGCAATTTGCCGTAACAGTTGAGGCGATGAAAGAGGCATATGTTGTTGCCTATGATTCATATAAGAAGATGCTTGATGCCGGTATTGCTCGCGAAGTAGCGCGCGCAGTCTTGCCAGTGGCAACCTATTCTTCGATGTATGTGACCATGAATGCACGAGCACTGATGAACTTCCTCTCCCTTCGCACCTCACGTGAAGGATCACACTTTCCAAGCTACCCTCAACGTGAAATTGAGATGGTTGCAGAGAAAATGGAGGCTGAGTTCGCAAAATTAATGCCTCTGACCTATCAAGCCTTTGAAAAATCTGGTCGCGTAGCGCCATAAGGGATAAGATTCGCAGATGAGTATCAACGCACCATTCGGCCGCCTTATCACCGCAATGGTGACCCCATTTAATAAGGATGGTTCAATCGACTGGGATGGCGTTGCAAAGCTCGCTCAACATTTGGTAGATCACGGCCATGATGGCATCGCTGTCAATGGAACAACTGGTGAGGCGCCAACAACGAAATCATCTGAGAAGCTAGAGATCATCCGCGTCGTCAAGAGCGTAGTTGGACCAAAGGTGAAGGTTCTCTCAGGCGCTGGCGATAATGAGACTGCATACACAGTCGAACAGGCTAAGCGCTCACAAGAAGCTGGCGCAGATGGACTCCTTGTAGTTGTTCCTTATTACAACAAGCCACCACAGGCTGGAGTTGAAGCGCACTTCCGCGCAGTTGCTGCTGCAACCGATCTTCCGATCATGATGTATGACATCCCAGGTCGCACAGGTATTGAAATTGAGAATGACACAATCTGCCGCCTCTTCGATACCGTCGAAAATATCGTCGCTCTCAAAGATGCCAAGGGCAATAGCGCAAGCACCTCTTGGGTGATTAAGCGTTGCGGTATTCCGGTCTACTCAGGAGATGACATTCTTAATCTTCCACTCCTTGCAGTAGGTGCAGTGGGATTTGTCTCGGTCTGTGGCCACACAGTCGGAAGTGAATTAAAGGCGATGCTCGATGCCTGGTTTGCTGGAGATGCAGCAAAGGCTCTTGAGATTCACCAGCGTCTCCTCCCAGTCTTTACTGGAACATTCCGCACCCAAGGAGCAATCCTCACCAAGGCAGCCATGGGACTTATGGGTCTACCAGGTGGCACCACACGTCTTCCTCTCGTCGATGCAACACCGGAGCAGATCGAGCAATTGCGTAAAGATCTCATCGCCGGTGGCGTCGCGCTGAAAAATTAATTCTCAATGACACAACATCCCCATCCAAACCTCGGTACTCCCTCCAAGCTTGCTGCTGGAGGCTTGCGGATAGTCGCACTCGGTGGCATCTCTGAGATCGGTCGCAATATGACTGTCTTTGAGACAGATGGAAAGTTGTTAATTGTCGATTGTGGAGTTCTCTTTCCAGAAGATAATCAACCAGGCATCGATCTGATCCTTCCTGATTTTAGTTACATCAGAGATCGCCTCGATGATGTGGTGGGAATCTTCCTCACCCATGGACATGAAGATCACATCGGTGCAGTTCCATACCTATTACGTGAGCGAGTAGATATTCCACTTTATGGATCACCCCTCACGATCGCTCTGATTACCGCTAAGTGCAAAGAACACCGGATTGGACCAATTACTCACGAAGTTCGTGAAGGTAATCGCTTTAAGCTGGCCGGCTTTGATTTGGAATGCATTGCAGTCAATCACTCAATCCCAGATGCCCTAGCATTGGCAATCCGCACCAAGGCAGGAATGGTCCTTGCTACCGGTGACTTTAAGATGGATCAACTACCACTCGATGGGCGTACTACAGACTTAGCAAGCTTTGCTCGACTTGGCGAAGAGGGAGTTGATATCTTCTTAGCAGACTCCACTAACGCTGATATTCCAGGCTTTACACCGGCTGAGCGCGAAATCATGCCAGCCCTTCATCGCGTGATTGCAACGACGAAGAAGCGAGTCATCGTCGCATCATTCTCATCTCATGTGCATCGAGTTCAGCAGGTAATCGATGTTGCGCACGAACATGGTCGCAAAGTGTGTTTCATCGGTCGCTCCATGGTGCGCAATATGAAGATTGCCGAAGATATGGGCTATCTCAATGTGCCATCAGGGACTGTTATCGATCTTAAGGATCTCGATGACTATGGCGACAATGTTGTTCTCATCTCTACTGGCTCACAAGGTGAGCCGATGGCAGCGCTCTCTCGAATGGCAAATGGAGATCACCAGATTCGAGTAGGAGATGGCGACACAGTCATCCTCGCCTCATCACTTATTCCGGGTAATGAGAACTCTGTCTATCGCGTCATCAATGAACTCACTCGCTTTGGAGCCAAGGTTGTCCATAAGGCCAATGCACTTGTTCACGTATCAGGACATGCTGCAGCAGGCGAGCTTCTCTACTGTTACAACATCGTCAAGCCAAAATATGCGATGCCAATCCACGGTGAATGGCGCCATCTCAAGGCAAATGCCGAGTTAGCTATTCAGTCGGGAGTTCCTCGTCAGAATACATTTATTGCAGAGAATGGAATAGTCGTCGACCTCGTAGATCACGTGGCCGAAGTTGCTGGAGCAGTTCCGGTTGGCTTTGTCTATGTTGATGGCCAGAGCATTGGTGATATCACCGAGGATTCACTGAAAGATCGCCGCATACTTGGCGAAGAAGGTTTCATCTCGGTCATTGTTGTAATTGATTCACAGAGCGGAAAGATTGTCGCTGGCCCTGATATCCATGCACGAGGCTTCAATGAAGATGCTGCGCTCTTTGATGAGGTCCGTGGAGATATTGAGAAGGCCTTGTCACATGCAGTTGCTGGTGGGACCAATGGAACCCACCAACTTTCACAAGTTGTTCGACGGACTATCGGCTCCTGGGTGGGGCAGAAACATCGGAGAAAACCGATGATCGTTCCAGTCGTCATCGAAGTCTAAAGTCGGCGCGCCTTCCCGTATTCGGGAAAACTCTCCACCTAAGATTGAGCGTGTGGCTAAGAGAAAACGCACGACAAAGAAGAGCCCAAAGCGGGGAGTTCTCCCGCTCATAGGCTCTGCTCTCGCCTCTGCCTGGCGCCTGATCGCCAAGAGCCTAGGCTCATCGATTCGCTTTGTGGCACGTGGGGCGAAAGATCTCGATCCAGAGCATCACCGCGATGGGGCAGCGCTCTTCCTCTTCCTCCTCTCATTGATTTCAATTACCGGCACATGGATGCGCTCTGACTCACTCCTTGGCCGCAATGTCTACTCATTCCTTTATGGTGGTTTCGGTGCAGTTGCGATTGCTATTCCAGTTGCACTTATCTACTTTGCTATCAGAATCTTCCGAATGCCAGATGATAAGCAGGGGACAGGTCGCATCACCGTTGGCCTTCTCATTCTCACAGTCAGCGCCACCGGTCTTGCCCATCTCTTTAATGGCTCCCTTGGATATTCAAAGCCAGAGGGAGCATCTGCAATCCGCGAAGGCGGCGGCTTGCTCGGTTACTACGTGGCAAAGCCTCTCGTTGCTGTGATGTCATCTCTTCTGGCATATCCATTCTTAATCGCCTTATTCCTCTTTGGTGCACTTGTCGTCACAGCAACTCCCTTCTCCGAAGTAATTGCTCGCACAAAGGTCTTGCTCGCTTGGGCGAAGTCGAAGCGGCCAGAGCGACAGGAGGAGGAGTTTGAAATTTCAGATACTCCACCTTTTGAGACTCCGGTTGTGGCATGGAATGAGCCAGTAGAAGATGAGATCGAAGAGGAAGAATTCGATAAAGAGTTCACCGTTGAAGTTCCGAAACCTCTTGAGGCTCAGTTAAAGGAGCCAGCAAAGAGCAACCATCATCCGGAGCAGCTCTTGCTCACAGGGGATTCAAAGTACGAACTACCTTCGCAAGATCTGCTCAAGGTGGGCCCTGCCTCTAAGGGCAAGAGCAAGGCAAATGACACCGTTGTTGCCGCCCTGACAGAAGTCTTCAAGCAATTTGATATCGACGCTCAAGTAACCGGCTTTATGCGCGGACCTACCGTTACTCGTTATGAGGTTGAACTCGGTAACGCAGTGAAGGTTGAGCGAATCACAGCGCTTTCAAAGAATATCTCTTATGCCGTTGCAAGTAGTGAGGTGCGAATCCTCTCGCCAATTCCAGGTAAATCTGCTGTCGGTATTGAAATTCCTAATACAGACCGCGAGATTGTTGCCCTCGGTGATGTGATGCGCTCCAGCGTTGCAGGACAAGATCACCACCCAATGTTGGTAGCTCTCGGTAAAGATGTTGAAGGCAACTTTGTCTGTGCAAACCTTGCCAAGATGCCACACCTTCTCGTTGCAGGAGCAACCGGTGCCGGTAAATCTTCGATGATTAACTCGATGATTACCTCAATCATGATGCGAGCAACTCCCGACGATGTTCGCCTTATCTTGATCGATCCAAAGCGCGTGGAGCTCACCGCCTACGAAGGTATCCCGCATCTGATTACGCCGATTATCACCAACCCAAAGAAGGCGGCAGATGCCCTCACCTGGGTAGTGCGAGAGATGGATCTTCGCTATGAAGACCTTGCCAACTTTGGCTTCCGCCATATCGATGATTTCAATAAGGCTGTTCGTGCTGGAAAGGTAGTTGCGCCTCCTGGTTCAGATCGCGTTCTGGAGCCATATCCATATCTCCTCGTCGTAATCGATGAGCTTGCAGATTTGATGATGGTTGCAGCGCGTGAGGTGGAAGAGTCTGTCGTTCGAATTACACAGCTTGCTCGATCTGCTGGAATCCACCTCGTTCTTGCAACACAGCGACCTTCAGTGGATGTTGTCACAGGTTTGATCAAGGCAAATGTTCCATCACGTCTCTCATTTGCAACCTCATCCCTTGCCGATAGCCGTGTTATCTTGGATTCACCAGGTGCTGAGAAGTTGATCGGCCAGGGTGATGGCCTCTTCATTCCAATGGGTGCAAGCCGTGCTATCCGTATTCAAGGTGCATATGTTTCAGAGCGTGAAATTGAAGCGGTAACAAACCATGTGAAGAAGCAGTTGAAGCCTCGCTACCGCGATGATGTCACCGCTCCGGCGCAAGCATCGAAGATGATTGATAAAGAGATTGGCGATGATCTTGAACTACTCTGTCAGGCAGTTGAGTTAGTCGTTGGCACACAATTTGGTTCAACTTCGATGTTGCAACGTAAACTGCGAGTCGGTTTTGCAAAAGCTGGACGCTTAATGGATCTGATGGAGTCACGTGGAATCGTCGGCCCATCTGAAGGTTCTAAGGCGCGAGCAGTTCTTGTGACTAATGAAGAGCTCGATTCTGTGCTCGCCACGCTCCGCGACCATTAAGAGCGGGTGCCTTAAGGGGTGATTTTCTCGTAATTGAACTTCTGGGCTAGTGGTTATCTTCACCAGGTAGGTAAAATTAGCCAAGGTTTTATTACAAGGTGGGAGAGCCATGAATCTAGGTGAGGTGCTGAAGTCTGCACGCACATCAGCTGGCCTCTCACTTGATGATCTTGCTGCTCTTACAAGTATTCGTGCGGGTCTCTTAAATGAGATGGAGAATAACAACTTCTCCCATTGCGGTGGCGATATCTATGCCAAGGGACACCTTCGTAATATCGCTCCTAAACTCAATCTCGATGCCAATCAACTTATCGAGCTCTATAACGAGGCTCATGCGATTGAGAGTAAGAGCATCAATGAAGCTTTGGCGGAGAATTCAGTAACCAAAGTTCCGCAAGAGAAGAAGAACATCTCATGGAAGGTGCCGGCTGGGTTCTCAATTGCAATCTTGCTGATTTTCTTCACCGTTCGCATCGTGATTGCAAATGTCAATAGCGATAACCCGGCAACACCAACGGTTGTTGAGAGCACATCGCCAACTCCTGCGCCTTCCGAATCTGCGACTGCAACACCGACTGAGAGCCCTTCAAGTGCGGCATCTCCAGCTGGCCAAGGCGTCTCTATGACAATTACTGCGACCCGTGGAAATTCACTGATCGATATCGTCATCGATGGCGTTCATGTTGCAAAGGGATCGCTCTTCCAAGGCGAGAGCAAATCTTTCCAATCAGATACATCTATTAGCGTTTATTTCAGCAACCCTGCAGGTCTTGATGTGACAGTCAATGGTGAGTTACTTCCACCACTTGGTGGCCAGAACCAGGAAGTACGTCGCACATTCCGTTAAGCCTGTAGTATCACCCCTATGTCTCGCACCGTCGCTATCGTCACGATGGGCTGCGCCCGTAATGAAGTCGATTCGGAAGAGCTCGCCGGCAGATTAGCCGCCGAAGGGTGGACCCTCGTGGCAGATGCCGATGCGGCAGAGGTTGCAGTTGTAAACACCTGTGGCTTTATTGAATCGGCGAAGAAAGATTCTGTTGATGCCCTCTTAGAGGCTAACTCTTTGAAGGGTCATGGCGTCACGAAGGCAGTTGTTGCCGTTGGTTGTATGGCAGAGCGTTATGGAAAAGAGTTGGCAAAGGCACTCCCTGAGGCCGATGCAATCCTTGGATTCGATGATTACCAAGATATCTCTGCGAAACTGCAATCGATTTTATCTGGCAACTCTCATACCTCTCACACCCCGCAAGATCGCCGCGCCCTTCTTCCAATTACCCCTGTTGCACGCGCTCAGGTTCGTCGTGAGGTGAAAGATGCTGAGCATCAATCTCAGGTGGGCGCTGGTGGTTCGATCTTTAGAAAGCGCCTCGGTGATGCGCCATGGGCACCGCTCAAGATTGCATCTGGTTGTGATCGCCGCTGCTCATTCTGCGCGATTCCATATTTCCGCGGCTCATTTGTCTCACGGCCACCAGAGGAGATTCTGGAGGAGGCAAAGTGGCTAGCTGAGAATGGGGTGAGTGAACTCTTCCTGGTGAGCGAGAACACCACCTCCTACGGAAAAGATTTAGGCGATCTTCGTTTGATGGAGAAGAGCCTTAAATTCTTCACTGAGATTGAAGGTGTGGAGCGGGTAAGGCTCTCGTATCTTCAACCTGCTGAGGTGCGGCCATCGCTGCTACAGGCGATGATTGAGACAGATAAAGTTGCGCCATATTTCGATCTCTCATTCCAACACACCAGTGCAAGTGTTCTGCGCCGGATGCGTCGCTTCGGAGACTCTGAGAAGTTCCTCCATCTGATCAACCAGATACGAGCCCTCTCGCCTGAGGCGGGTATTCGCTCCAACTTCATCGTTGGTTTTCCGGGGGAGAGCGAAGAAGATTTCAATGATCTCTCAACATTTATTGCATCTGCAAAGCTCGATGCCATTG
>JBEEOC010000141.1:0-5865 GCA_041191845.1 Actinomycetota bacterium
GGGGAGACGATTCCCTCAAGGGTCTTAAAGAGCTCCTGCTTCAATGAAAGCTCTTCGAAGATCGCTTCGATAATGAAGTCACATCCGGCATAGACGCTCTTATCAGCAGAGCCGGAGACGAGAGCTGAGAGGCGGGCTGCGCTCTCCGCGCTCATTCGCTTCTTCTCAACGAGCTTTGCCAGCTCTGCTCGGACCCAGGCAACGCCCTTATCTGCACGCTCCTGATCAATATCGGTCATGACAACTGGGCACTTAAGGTTTCTGACAAGGAGAAGTGCGAGCTGTGATGCCATAAGACCTGCGCCAACAACTCCCACCTTTGTTACCTTGCGAGCCAGATTCGCCTTTGGCGCACCTTCAACCTTCTTGCGCTTCTTCTGAATCATGTTAAATGCATAGAGTGATGCACGAAGTGGATCTGACATTACAAGATCAGCTAAGACCTGATCTTCAGCATCAAAGCCTTCACCATTAGAGCATGTTCGCGCTGCTGCGATAAGTTCAAGTGCCTTGCGTGGGGATGCAATATCTGCACCCCCATACTTCTTAAGCGCTGCCGCTTTGCCGGTTGCAATCGCCGAATCCCATGCTGGATCGTTAGTGAAATCTTTCCGTTCGATTGTTCGCACACCAGAGAGAATAGATGCAGCAAAGGCGCATGACTTCTCAAGGAAATCTGCTGGTTCAAAGACTGCGTCGACTACACCGAGATTGAGAGCATCCTTCGCCTTCATCATGGTGTTGTTATTAAGAGCATTAAGGATGATTACCTGCACCGCCTTCTCAGGCCCAATCAACTTAGGAAGGAGAGTTGCTCCACCCCAGCCCGGAACCAAACCGAGGAAGACTTCCGGAAGGGCGGTGAAAGCGGTGGATGCGAGGGTGCGGTACTTGGAGTGGAGACCAATCTCAAGACCGCCACCGAGTGCAAGGCCATTGATAAATGAGAATGTTGGGATATCAATCTCACCTAAGCGACGGAAGACATCATGTCCGAGCTTTCCAATGGCAAGGGCCTGCTCGCGCTGAGTTAAGAATGACATGGCAGAGAGATCTGCACCTGCAGCGAAGATAAATGGCTTACCTGTGATGGCAATCGCTGCTGGCTTGTGAGAGATCGCCTCTGTGATTGCAGCATCGAGTGATGCAACAGATTGTGGTCCTAAGGTATTGGGACGGGTATGGTCGAGACCGTTATCGAGTGTGATGAGAGCGAGGACTCCCTTGAAACCAAATGGAGTGAGATCAACATCGCGAACCTTTGCAACGGTGACGACTTCTTCTGGAGCGCCTTCTGGTAGTACTAGTGCTGTCGCCATTTACTTATTTCCTCCGTTGAAGTGTGGGTTCTCCCAAATAACTGTTCCACCCATTCCGAGACCGATACACATTGTTGTAATGCCATAGCGCACCTCAGGGTGAGCTTCAAAGGTGCGAGCAAGATTGATCATCAAACGCACTCCTGATGAGGCGAGGGGATGGCCAACTGCGATAGCGCCGCCATATGGATTGACGCGTGGATCATCATCTGCGATTCCAAAGTGCTCAAGGAATGCAATGACCTGCACGGCAAATGCCTCGTTAATTTCAAAGGCGCCAATATCGTCGATTGAAAGTCCGGCCTTAGCAAGGGCCTTAATTGTGGATGGAACTGGTCCATATCCCATTACTTCAGGCTCAACACCGGCGAAGGCAAAGGTCACCATCGTTGCCTTAATGGGTAGTCCGAGCTCTTTCGCCTTATCTTCACTGGCAAGGAGTGCGATAGTTGCACCGTCATTAATTCCAGATGCATTACCCGCTGTTACGCGACCACCGGGACGAAATGGTGTCTTAAGGCCAGCTAGACCCTCCATCGTTGTTGTTGGGCGAGGACCTTCATCGGCGGAGATGATTGTCCAACCAAGCTCTTCATTGCGAGCAGCTGTTGGGATGAGGTCGCGTTGGATCAAACCTTCTTCATATGCCTTTGCAGTCTTCATCTGAGAGTTGTAGGCGTATCGATCTGCGCGCTCCTTGGTGATAGAAGGGAAGCGATCATGGAGACGCTCTGCAGTTGCGCCCATTGACATTGCATCAGCATCGACGATGCGCTCTGCAAGATAGCGAGGATTGGGATCCATCAACTCACCCATTGGGTGGTTGCCCATATGCTCAACGCCACCAGCGAGTGCTAAATCAATTGCACCCATCGAGATCTGACCTGCAACAGATGTTGTTGCAGTCAGCGCACCTGCGCACCAACGATCAACTGAGTAACCTGGAACAGTATTGGGAAGACCAGCAAGGAGCGATGCGCTGCGACCGATATTCATTCCTTGATCACCCGTCTGAGTTGCAGCAGCGATCGCAACATCATCAATCTGATCGATAGGAAGGTTTGGGTTGCGCTCAATCAATCCACGCATTGCGCGGACAAGGAGGTCATCGGCGCGGGTATTGACAAAGGCGCTGCCAGATTTTCCAAAGGGGGTGCGGACTGCATCAACGAGAACGACTCTGCGAGACATCAAGGGCTCCTATAGCTACCGGTGTGAGGCTTTTAGGTTACTCGTTGGTAACCCAAAAGGCTATGAGGTGGAGCCCCTTTTTTAGGGGGCGCTCTCCTCGGCCGGGCTCTCTTCAGCCTCAGGCAACTCCAGTGGTTCATCTTGGGCGAGGGCCTGCCTCAATATTGGGGCTGCGATCTCAATCTGCCACTGGCGGGCGCCCATATCGGCGAGGAGGTGCTCCACTTCGCTTGGATCTGGCAGCTGCCAACAAATCTGCCGTAGGAATTCTGGAGTGAGGAGATTTTCGACTGGAAGCTCGAGCTCTTCTGCTGCCAGAGCGAAGTTGAAGCGAGCATGGGAGAGAGGGATGTATTTCTCAGGAAAGCGATCGCGCCAGATTTTGATTGGAGGAAGACCATCGCTCTTGCTCTTACTTTCAGGACAGAGCTCTTCAGGCAGGGCTAACGCGCCTTCAATCGCCTTAATCCAGCGAGGGGTGTTTTCAAACCAACGAGCGCGCAATCCGATCGGGCGCAAGGCTTTCTCGAGATCCTTCTTTGTTGCAAGCGGTGCACTTCCACTGGCTAGCGCGAGGGTGGAGATTGCAAGATCCGAGAGGATCCGTCCTGGTGAGATATCAAGATGAGCAGCAAGATCATCACGCGCCTCCCAGAGCGCCTTCACAACTGCGAGCTGAGAGCGCTTTCTAATCTTATGCATCCCAGAAGTCCTGCGCCAAGGATCTATTCGCTTGGGAGAGGCAGGAGCTGCGAGGATTGCCGCAAACTCTTGCAGCGCCCACTTCAACTTCTTCTTTTCGATCAGAAGCTTCTCAATCTCATTGCGCAGTTCAATGAGGAGTTCCACATCCAAAGCTGCGTAGTTAAGCCAATCAACGGGAAGAGGTCGCACCGACCAATCCTGTGCAGAGTGTTCTTTCGCCAGACCAATATCAAGAAGGGATTCAACGAGCGCACCAAGACCCACTCGTGGCAGACCAACCAATCGACCAGCGAGCTCGGTGTCGAAAAGATGTGATGGATTAAGTCCTAGCTCACGAAGACAAGGAAGATCTTGTGTGCTGGCATGAAGGATTACCTCTTCTTGCTGCCAGAGTTGATTGAGGCGGGCAAAGTAGGGGCTCTCAAGACCAAAGGGGATGGGATCAATCAGGTGTAGTCCGCCGCCGGTGCGTTTGATTTGAATTAAATATGCACGAGATGAGTATCGATAACCGGATGCGCGCTCGGCGTCAACGGCAAATGGGCCGGTGCCTGCTGCGAGCTCTTCCAGCATCTTCTCAAATTGGGAATCGGTCTCAACAAGGGCTGGCAGGCCGTTGTATGGGGCGGTGAGGAGCTCAGCCACGACGACGTGCAGAACTAATGGGAGCTACACCCTCAGCAATTGGCGGCAACCCAGCAACTTCGCTGATGAAGTTGCACCACGCCTGAACATGGGCAATTAGTTCTTCTGGTTGCGTAAGAATTGGTGACCACGATGCGCGAATCTCAATCTCAGATTCGTCATGACGGGAAGAGAGTTTTCCAAAAGAGGCGCTTGACACACGAGTGACTGTTCCAGATGGGGCGCTATAGAGCGCATCTGCCTCTTGTAGTGAATCTAATAACCAGTTCCAGCCAACTTCAGGAAGTAGTGGATCTTGTTGCATATCTGAATCAACTGTTGCTCGCATAAAGGTAACGCAGCGATATTCACCTTCCCATGTGTCCTGTCCACCAGGTTCATGGAGAATTACGAAACGGCCAGATGCAAGTTCATCTTCACCATCTCCAATAAGGCCATTGCTGACATCTGCGGTAAAGGCAAAGGAGTACTGTGCAAGTTTCTGTGGCGCAGGAACTTCTTCCAACTCGATCTCCGCGCGCGGCGTGAATTCGCGAATAATCGCAACCATTGAATCAAAGGAGAAGGGGGCGCGTGAATTCACTAGCCAATTCTAAAGTTGATTGAGTCAATATGTTGGGAGGCAGGGGTCGGATTCGATACCCTCCCTCAATGGCAACCCTCCTCGCCCTTCTCTCGAGCCTTCTCTGGGGCAGCGCCGATTACCATGCAGGCAATCTCAGCAAGCGCCTACCCACAATGGTGGTGCTCGGGATCAATCAGGCCTTTGGTCTCCTCTTTGGAATCGTATTGATTCTCATCTCTGGCGGATGGCTAGCCCCAAATCTCAACTCCGATGGATATCTCATCAACGGTGCACTTGCAGGTCTCTGTGGTTATGCCGGACTTCTCTGTCTCTATGCTGGCCTTTCAACCGGTCGCATGGGAGTTGTCTCACCAATCAGTTCGCTTAGCGTCTTACTCCCACTCTTCTTTGCACTTGTAATTAAAGGCGATGATCTCTCAACGCCGGTCATGATGGGTGTGATTGCAGCAATCATTGGTGGATTCCTGGCAAGCGGTCCGGAGATCACCCAAGGGTTGCCGCTTCGCCCAGTTCTCCTGGCGCTCGGCGCCGCTCTTGGATTTGGATCGGCGCTGACATTTATGGCAATTGGCTCTCAAGAGAGTTCGCTGATGACGATGACGACGATGCGCGCTACAACCTTCTTTGTCAGCGTCGGCTTCTTTATCAAGATGCGTGGATTCGGGGGAGTGAGCAAGAAAGATATTCCACTCCTTGCCGCAATCGGCATCGCCGACTTCTCAGCCAACCTACTTCTTGGTGTTGCAACGACAAAGGGATTAGTTTCAATTGCAATGGTGCTTGGTTCGCTCTATCCGATTGCCACCGCAATCCTCGCTTACCTCTTCCTCCATGAACGACTCCATAAAGCTCAGTATGTTGGAATTGTCTTAGCTGTTGGCGGAGTCGCTCTTATATCTGCACTCCAGTAGGCGGGTGTGATCAACTTCGACATCAGTTACGACAGTAAAGTGAGAGAGAAGTCTTGCTGCATCAATAAAGTCTCCATCACCTTCAATCTCGACGAGCGATAACTGCAGGATTTGAATAACACCTGCCTCAACGAGCGCCATTAATAACGTGGGACCTGCTTCAACTACTAAATCTCCTTCGAGATTAACTGCAATCTCTTTTACGCGTTGAGCAAGGTCGCCGCTTACTACAACTTGCTTCATCAGCGGGTGGGGGAGTTGCAGTGGGGTTGTGTTGCGGGTGAAGACATAGATGGGCACGTCGCTTGCGCCATAACTTTCAATTAGTGCGCTCTGCCTGCCAATAATGAAGGCCTTGGCTGCGCGATTGGTCGCAAGAAATCTCTCCCGATCAGCCGGTGTTGAGAGCAGAGAGGAGGAGCCGCCTAGGGTGGTGGCTCCATTAGATGCCACGACAAGGGATGCGATGAGAGCCATTTCGCGAAGAATATCCCCGCATAGCCGCCGA
>JBEEOC010000142.1:0-2980 GCA_041191845.1 Actinomycetota bacterium
CCTACGCAGCTTCCTTCGACTCTCAATTCTCAACTCTTGCCCCATTTGTTCTCTACCTCGTAGTCGGTGCAATCGTCTTTATTGAGACCGGCCTTCTCTTTGGCTTCTTTCTCCCGGGAGATTCAATCCTTTTTAGCGCAGGATTGGTCGCTGCAGCCCATGGCAACGTCAATATCGCCATTTTGGTAACAGTAATTGTGGTGGCAGCCTTTGTGGGAGATCAGGTCGGATTTGTTATTGGACGCGTAGTCGGGCGGCCCTATCTCGATAAACGACAATCTCCGCGAGTACAGGCGATGATCGTTAACGCCGAACGTTTCTATGAGCGCACCGGATGGTGGGCAGTTATTGCAGCGAGATTCTTCCCATGGATTCGCACATTTGTTCCACCTATCGCAGGTATTTCAAAGATGAATTACTACAAGTTCTTATCGGCAAATATCATCGGTGCAATTCTCTGGGGAGCTGGCATCACCCTCGCTGGTTACTACGCGGCATCTCTTCCTTGGGTGAAGACTTCTTCATATGCAATCGCAGCATTCTTTATTATTGCTTCGATAATCTCCGCGATTGTGAATTATTCACGCCGCCAACGATAACTCCAAGATAAGTCATCGCAATTCCTGTCACTAAATACCAGCTCACTTTAACACCATCAGTTGGCGCGATTAAGTCAATCAATAATGAACCCAGAAGGTTTCCACCCACGCTAAAGAGCGTGAAGGTGAGAACGCCCAGGTGCTGCACAATCTTAGATGTGAAGGCGATATAGATAACTCCGATTACACCACCGGTGTAGATCCACCATGGACCTGTCGGAAGTGGAACGAGCTTGGTATCGCCAAATGCAATAAGGAGAGATAAGAAGATAACAAGAAAGGATGTTCCCATAATGAAGTTAAGGAGTGAGGTCGTATAGCTCTGATGTGAATGCTCATTAATCTGTCCGTTAAGTGCGCGTTGCACACCCACGACCGCTCCAGCACATCCTGCTAAAAAGACGGCAAAGAGGGCGAGGTTCTCAGCCTCAATACGGTCGAAGACCGAGATGAATACAGCAAAGACTGTGAAGAGAGCAGCTGCTAGTCGACGGAAGGTGATTGCTTTCTTACCTCCCCCGGTAATTCCAAGGCGATCAACTAAGAGTGAAGCTGCTGTCTGACCTGCAATGGATGCGACAGAGTAAATAGCCACGCCTATTACAGGCACAACATGAGTTTGAATCGCGACAAATGTTCCCCCAAGGGCGCCCGCAAAGAGAGTCCATGCCGGTAGCTCCCGGCGAGAAACTGCCCCTCGCAGATTACGAGCTCCCTCTTTAATCGCAGGAGAGAAGAGCGCAATCACCGCAATGATGGCAAGGCCTGAACCAAATGAGATCAGTGCTGCCTGAACGCCATTTCCAAGGAGATGTGAGAGCTCACCATTTGCACGAGCTTGCAGAGCGATCATGACTCCAGAGATGGTCGCCAAGATATCTAGCCGTTGATGCTCTCTCTTTAACATCGTTAGCCCTCCAACGCCATGGTTATAGAGAGCCACTCCTCTTCTCGAGTGGCAAGCTCTGCTGAAACTTTAGCGAGTTGCTCGGATATCTCAATCAACTTCGCTGCATCCAACGCAAATGTCTCTTGCTCTTGAGTCAAGCGGATAACTTCAGCTTTACCTTTTTCAATTTGGCGCTCTACACGAGTGAGGTCCTTCTTTAGCTGGCGCTCTTCGGCAGCGTTAGAGGTCTTAGTCTTGCCAGCAGATGAGGAGGTACTCACTGATTGGTTGCGACGGTGTTCCAGATACTCATCAACACCACGAGGCAGATCACGTAATTGGAAATCACCAAGTAGTCCGACAAAACGGTCGCAGACTCGCTCCAGGAAATATCTATCGTGAGAGACAACAAGGAGTGTTCCACCAAAGCTATCTAAGAGATCTTCGAGTTCGGTCAAGGTTTCAATATCAAAATCGTTTGTTGGCTCATCGAGCATCAAAACATTGGGGGCATCCATGAGAAGTCGTGTGAGCTGGAGTCTTCTCCGTTCACCGCCAGAGAGATCACCTACTGGAGTCCATTGGCCATCGCGATCAAATCCCAGTCGTTCGCAGAGTTGTGAAGCTGACAGTGTCTTTCCTTTACCCAACTCGACATACTGGGCGACCTTTTCAACAGCTTCTAATACTCGCCATGTGGGATCGAGCTCATCGAGATGCTGCGTGAGAAAGGCTATTTTCACTGTTATTCCAGTGGTGAGCTTTCCTGCAGCTGGTTGGAGCTCGCTCGCCAATACCCGCATCAAGGTGCTCTTACCTGCGCCGTTAATGCCAACAATTCCGATGCGATCTCCTGGTCCGATATTCCAGGTCAGGTGTGAGAGCAGCTCTTTATCGCCAGCCTTAACCTGCATATCTTTTGCTTCAAGTACCGTCTTACCGAGTCGGTTGAGTGCAAACTTGAGAAGTTCGCTTCCATCACGTGGGGCAGGTTCTGCTGAGATCAATTCATTTGCAGCATCAACGCGGAACTTAGGCTTTGTCGTTCTTGCAGGTGCGCCGCGGCGCAGCCAAGCAAGCTCTTTACGTATCAAGTTATTGCGACGTGCCTCAGTTGCAGCGGCTTGGCGGGAGCGCTCTGCCTTGGCAAGAACAAATGCAGAATATCCGCCGTCATACTCTTCAACATTCCCCTGAACAACTTCCCAAGTCCGATCTGTAATCTCATCAAGGAACCATCGATCGTGAGTCACAACAAGGACTGCGAGATCTGTGCGCTTCTTTAAATGCTCGGCTAGCCATGCCACACCCTCAACATCGAGGTGGTTAGTTGGTTCATCGAGCAAAATCAGTTGAATGTCATCAATTAACAGTTTGGCGAGGCCCACGCGACGCTTCTCTCCTCCTGAGAGATTGCCAATTGTGCGCTCGAAGAGGTGATCATCAAATCCGCCAAAGAGACCGGTGAAGATCTCACGGATACGAGCATCAC
>JBEEOC010000143.1:0-9569 GCA_041191845.1 Actinomycetota bacterium
AATCGCAATTGGAAGCGCCGCAATAAGCGTTCCGCCAGATAGCTGCTCGACTACAAATGATGTCATTCTGATTTAATCTTCTCAATAAGCTCAGAGAGCGATGCAATTGTGACGATTCCAGAGATTCTTCCCGCTACCTTGCCATCTTTATCAAGAACAAGAGTGGTTGGGATTGCATTAGCGGGAAGGGTCTTACTGAAGCCGATTAACACTGAATCATCGATCAGAGTGGGATAAGGGCTCTTATTCTTTCGAACAAATGCCTCCGCGTTGACAGGATTATCTCGGGTGAGAATTCCTACAAAATTCACATCTGGATAAATCTTTGTCATAGCAGCAAGAGTTGGCTCTTCAGCTCGACATGGAGAACACCAGGATGCCCAGACATTTACGACAGCGATTGCACCTTTAGGAAGTGTGTAATTGACTCCGAGCAAAGTCATTCCAGAGAGTTCAGGGGCTGCCATTCTCTTATCAACAGCAATGTATGAGGTTGCACCATCGCCTGCAATGAAGCTCTCTTCAGCGACGCTCGTTCCAGAATTGCCACATCCAACAAGAAGTAAGAGAGATGCGAGGGCAAGACCTAACTTCTTCATTATTGCTCCTTACTTCTGTGGAAGTAAGTGACCTGCCGGTTCTGAGTAGGAGGTGCCTGTAATCATTCCCTCATCATCGAAGTGAATACTTGTCACTGATGCCAAGGTGCACTCGCGCTTGCGTGGGTCGTGAATTAAGCGACGGCCTTCAATAGCACTTCGCAGAATCCAGATAGGAAGTTGGTGGGAGACAACAATTGCATCCCTATCTCCCGCCGCCTTCTTTGCATCAAAGACTGCAGCCATCATCCGACTGATCTGATCAACATACGGCTCGCCCCACGAAGGCTTCCACGGGTTATAGAGATGTCTCCATGCAGATGGGTGGCGGAGTACTCCATCACCGATTCCAAATGGCTTTCCTTCAAAGATATTTGCTGCCTCAATCAATCGTTCATCTGTGTGAATATCAATTGAGTGAGCTTTAGCAATTGGTGCAGCAGTCTCTTGAGCGCGTTGAAGCGGTGAGACATGGAGGGCTCCGAGGTTGATTGATTTAGACCACTCACCAAGAGCTTCTGCCATCTCCTGTCCGCGCGCAGATAGACGCCAGCCTGGCTGACGGCCATAGAGAATCTTCTGAGGATTTTCTACTTCACCGTGGCGGACTACATGGACTGTTGAACTCATGGAGCAAGCATAAAGCGTCATTCGAGGGGCTTTCTCTCCCAGCTATCGCTAAGGTAGTGACATGGCGCTCACACCCACTCGTGCGGCCTTCTTTGATGTAGATAACACCCTCGTTCGAGGATCGACCCTTTACTTCCTCGGTCGCGGGATGTACCAGCGTGGTTATTTCACTAAGGCAGATATCTCTCGCTTCGTCGTAGCCAATCTGAGATTTCGCATGACTGGTATGGAGAAGCAAGATGTTATTGAGCGTTTTCAAAAAGCTGCGACAGATTTTGTTGGTGGCCACAAGGTAAGTGACATCTTGGCTCTGGGTGAAGAAATTTATGATGAGTACGTCTCACCAAAACTTTGGCAGCGCACCTGCGAGATTGCGAGAGAACATATCGCTAAAGGTGAATCAGTCTGGCTTGTTACAGCTGCACCACAAGATATGGCAGAGATCATCGCAAATCGCCTTGGATTCACTGGAGCTATTGGTAGCAAGGTAATTAAGAAAGATGGCATCTACACCGGCGAACTTGATGGCAAGTTGCTTCACGGTTCTGAGAAAGCTGTTGCAATTACACAACTTGCAAAAGAGCGCGGTTATGATCTGAAAGATTGTTACTCATACTCAGATAGCCATAATGATCTTCCATTACTTACTGCGGTGGGACATCCATCTGCAATCAACCCAGATGCAGTACTTCGCATTAAAGCGCTAGCTGAAGGCTGGCCTATCCACGACTTCCGCAGAGCGCGCTATCTCAATCGCCTCTTGGGCCCTGCTGTCAGTCGCCTCGCCGCACTGGCTGCTGTGCTCACTCCACGCAAGCGCCGCTAACTCAATTCGCGCAGGAAGCGCCCAGCCCGCTAATGTAGGCAGGTTATGGAAATTCGCTCCTACGCCGATTATCTGCGCTCACTCGATGACGCAGGTCTTCTTGCGCTATTTGAGAGTAGAAGCGATCTCACATCACCTGTTCCATCAGATATTGCATCCCTTGCTGTGCGGGCATCATCTATTCCAAGTCTTGTGCGAGCCATTGATTCGCTCAATAAGTGGCAACTTCAAGTATTAGAGGCTGCTGCAGTACTTGCCGAACCTTTTAGTGAGAAAGAGCTCCTTGCACATACAGATAAATCAGCGAAGTTTGCCCTTTCTGCATTGGTAGATCGCGCACTTCTCTATCTCAGTAATGATGGTTACCGGATTCCCAATAATGTCCGCGAGGTTCTCGGTACAGAGATCGCAGGGCTTGGAACTCCAGCGCTCAAGAAGGTGAAGTTAAAGGATTTAGCAGATGCTCCACCTGCTGCGAAGAAGGTTCTCGATGCGATGGTCTGGGGACCACCACGAGGAGCAGTTGCAGATGTGAAGAAACCTAACCCTGGCCTTAAGTGGTTACTTGATCAGGGGTTTGTCTCACCAGTCAATCAACAGACAGTTGTTCTACATCGTGAGGTCGCCCTTTACCTGCGAGGAAATAAAGTTCATAGAGAGCTCCTCATTACTCAACCTGAGTTAAATGGAAGAACCGTTGATGAGAAGAGTATTCAGCTCGCTGCCATCTCTAACATCACAACCTTCCTTCGTTGGGTTGAAGAAGTTCTTAACTTCTGGGGGCAAGAGCCTCCGATGGCACTTAAAGCTGGCGGTATTGGTGTGCGCGATCTGCGGGATCTCTCCCAGCATCTCGGCGTAGAGAGTGAATGCGCATCCTTCATCGTTGAAGTTTGTTACATCTCAGGTCTTGTCACAATTGATCCCGATGATCGCGTTCTTCCTACTCATCAATTTGATATCTGGCTATCGCAACCTGCATCAATCAAGTGGGAGAACTTAGTTGCGGCATGGTTGATTACATCTCGGATGAGCGGTCTGGCTGCAGCGCCGATGGGGCCAGAGCTCGATCGAAGCACGGCATCGATAATTCGTAAGCGAGTCCTTGCACTACTTGAGAGCGCTAAGAATCTCTCCCCTACAGCTGCATCTCTTATCGCTGCAACTCAGTGGTCTCTGCCCTATCGCCGCACAGGCGGTATTCCGGCTGAGCATATTGAGTGGATCTGTCGCGAAGCTGAGTGGCTCGGCATCACAGGACAAGGTGCGCTCTCCACTTATGGATCACTTCTTCTAGCAGGCGAAGAGCTCTCGATCATTGATAGTGATCTACCTGCGACTGTCGACCATATTCTTATTCAGAGTGATAACACCGCTATCGCCCCCGGACCACTCGAGCATGAAGTCTCGCAGGAGCTAGATTTGATTGCCGATATCGAATCTCGAGGAGCGGCAACTGTCTTTAGATTTAGTGAGGCTTCTCTGCGTCGTGGTTTAGATCATGGCCGCACAGGTGAAGAGATTCTGGCATTTCTGAAGAAGACCTCAAAGACGCCTGTTCCTCAACCACTTGAGTATTTGATTGGTGATATCTCCAAGAAGCACGGCAAGTTGCGGGTTGGAAATGCCTCTTCATTTATTCGCTGCGAAGATACTGCGCTTATCACCCAGATTATTAAAGATAAGAAAGTTGAAGCGCTCGGACTACGCAGAATTGCCCCGGAGGTTCTCATCTGCACCCACGATGCGCATGATGCAATCAATATCCTGCGTGGTGCTGGATATCTTCCGGCTGCAGAAGATTCACAAGGATTACTCCTGAGTGGTCCGCGGATTCAACGAGCACAGACTAAGGCTCGACCACCGCGCATTGTTGGTGAATCTGAACAACCTGAGCGCCATCTCTTAGAGCTTGCAATCAGAACTATCCGCACAGGTGAGAAGTCATCGGCAAAGCAGAGCACCTTGCGAGATATCTCAACTGAGGCGCTAGGTTCATTGCCGCGCACAACCGCAAATGAGACGCTGGAACTTCTGACTAAGCACCTTAAAGAGAGCCCTACAAAATCACTCTCCATCGGTTATGCCGATAACAATGGTCTCGTCTCCCACCGAATCATCGATCCTTTGAAAATCTCTGCCGGCTCGCTAATGGCGCGCGATCACGCAACCGGTGAGGTCCTCACCTTTAGAATCCCGCGTATTACGGGGGTGGCAACGTTATGACGAGCAAGAACGCCGATACATACGGCAGACTTACCCCTATGTTGGCTGCAATCGAAGCTTTGGTGAAGTGCGAATCTCCTAGTGAAGATCTCACCGCCTGCCGCTCTGTCGTCGCCTTAGCAAGTGATATCGCAACTCGCGTTCTTGGAACTCCGGCCCAGATTAAAGAGATTGAAGGCCGTCCCGTCTTCTGGTGGGGTAGTGAGCGACCAAAGGTTTTGATCTTGGCCCACCTCGACACAGTCCATCCAATCGGATCTTTCTCACCGCTTTGGAGCGTTGAAGGTGATGTGGTGCGCGGCCCAGGCGTCTTCGATATGAAGGCCGGTTTTGTTCAAGCGCTCTACGCACTCAAAGGTATTGAAGGTGATGTCGCACTTGTTGCAACAACCGATGAAGAGATCGGAAGCCATAAGTCGAAAGAGCTTATTAAGGATCTCTCATCACAAGCTGAGGTGGTGCTCGTGCTTGAAGCATCGCTCAATGGCAAGGTGAAGACGGGGCGCAAAGGAACTGCGATGTTCCAGATATCTGTTCATGGAATGGCAGCTCACGCTGGACTTGAGCCAGAAAATGGCATCAATGCAACGACTGAAGTTGCACACCTCATTCTCAAGCTTGCAGCTCTAGAGAATCCTGAGCATGGAACAACTGTTGTCCCAACACTTCTCCATTCTGGAACCACAATCAATACCGTTCCAGAGCTTGCAGTTCTAGAAGTTGACGCTCGTTCTTTCTCACAAGAAGATCTTCAACGCGTTGATCGCGCAATTAAAGATTTCACCGCAGCTATTCCAGGTGCTCGTATTGAAGTTGCAGGCGGATTGCATCGCCCACCGCTAGAACCATCATCAACAGCTGCTCTCTATGAGATTGCAGAGAAAGTTGCCGCTGAGATTGGAATGGCACCGCTGGGTTCAGCACAAGTGGGTGGTGCAAGTGATGGCAATTTTGCAGCTGCCGCAGGTGCTCGTGTTCTCGATGGGCTAGGTGCAGTCGGTGGTGGTGCTCATGCCTCTGATGAGTGGGTAAGCCTCTCCTCGATCGAGCCACGAAGTGCATTTCTGCATGCATTTATTAAAGAACTGCTCTCATGACCGACGGACCTCTGATTGTTCAGAGCGATAAGACGCTCTTACTCGATATCGATCATCCACTCTCTGTTGAATGCCGCCGAGCAATTGCTCCTTTTGCTGAGCTTGAGCGCGCACCAGAGCACATGCACACCTATCGTTTAACTAATCTCGGTCTCTGGAATGCCCGTGCTGCCGGACACGATGCAGAGATGGTGATTGATACCCTCATTAAGTATTCGCGTTATGCAGTTCCCCATGCACTTCTGATCGATGTTGCAGAGCAGATGTCTCGCTATGGGCGTCTTCGCCTTGAGGCAGATCCAGTCCACGGCTTGATTCTTGTCACCACCGACACTGCAGTCCTTGAAGAAGTTATTCGGGCAAAGAAGATTGCGCCGCTTCTCGGTGCGCGCATTGATAATGAGACAGTTGCAGTCCATCCAAGCCAACGCGGTGCGATCAAGCAATCACTGTTGCGCCTCGGTTGGCCAGCTGAGGATTTTGCAGGGTATGTCGATGGTCAAGCTCATCCGATTGAACTCAAGCAAGATGGATGGAAGATCCGCGAATATCAAGAGCATGCCGCTGAAGGATTCTGGCATGGAGGCTCTGGAGTTGTAGTTCTTCCCTGTGGTGCTGGAAAGACAATTGTTGGAGCTGCTGCCATGGCGCATGCCAAGGCAACAACTCTCATCCTCGTCACCAATACAGTCGCCGCTCGTCAATGGCGAGATGAACTTCTCAAGCGCACCTCGCTCAATGAAGATGAGATTGGCGAATATTCTGGATCAAAGAAAGAGATTCGCCCAGTCACAATCGCCACCTATCAGGTGATGACGAAGAAGAAGAATGGCGTGTACGCCCATTTAGATCTCTTCGATAGCCATGACTGGGGCTTGATTATCTATGACGAGGTGCACTTATTGCCGGCACCGATTTTTCGCTTCACCGCAGATATCCAATCCCGCCGCCGTTTGGGTCTCACCGCCACGCTCGTGAGAGAAGATGGAATGGAGGGCGAAGTCTTCTCACTCATCGGTCCAAAGCGATTTGATGTGCCATGGAAAGAGATTGAAGCTCAAGGGTATATCGCTCCTGCTGAATGTATTGAGGTGCGAGTAAACCTCACCGAAGCTGAACGACTTGCCTATGCAACTGCGGAACCTGAAGAGCGCTATCGCTATTGCGCAACTACTCGCACAAAGCGCGATGTTGTTCAAGAGCTAGTGAGCTTGCATGCGAAAGAACAGATTCTTGTTATTGGTCAATATCTCGATCAACTTGATGATCTAGGTGAGACATTGGGCTGCCCTGTTATTCAAGGTTCAACTCCTCAGAAAGAGCGCGAAGAGTTATTCCAATCATTTAGAACCGGTGAGATTTCTTGTTTGGTTGTCTCTAAGGTTGCAAACTTCTCTATCGATCTTCCTGAGGCAACGATTGCTATTCAAGTCTCAGGTGCATTTGGATCCCGACAAGAAGAGGCGCAGCGATTGGGTCGCGTGCTCCGTCCAAAGGCCGACGGACGCGGTGCTCGTTTTTACTCTGTTGTATCTCGCGACACTATCGACCAGGATTTTGCGCAGAACCGTCAACGCTTCCTCGCCGAGCAGGGATATAGCTACACAATTATCGACGCTGACGATGTTTTTCAAGGGAAGATCTAAAGCGAATCGGATCCACCCGCCAGAAATCGTGATGCTCCCCATCAATATGCGTGACTGGCACTTGCTCGCCATAAAGCTTCTCTAACTCTGGATTGCCATCGATATAGATAATCTCAATCTCAAAATCGAGTTCTTCCCGCAGACCCTCAAGGATATTCACAGCATCTTCGCAAAGATGACAGCCGTGGCGAGAGTAAACGGTGACCATAAGGAAATTCTCTCATCCTGATAGCGTTACCCGCTATGAGCAGCCTAATGAAGCGCGCCACTCGGGGTGTATTGGGCATTGCTCTCCTTGCTGGCCTCCTCGCGCCAATCCAAGCTCAAGCGCTCTCGCCATTTCTTCAAAGAGATGCCAAACAGTGGGGCCATGTCTATGCCGGTCCTACAACAAAGGTAAAGCAAAGCCCGCGCGAAAAAGTCGCCAATGTCGAAGCGAAGTCAAAGTTCATCGTTAACTATAAGAACTTCCCTGAGTGGGCGAAGAGAGATTTTCAAGGTGCAGTTGATATCTGGTCGGCACATTTCTCTTCATCTGTTCCGATCACCATCGATGCAACATGGACTCGCATCAGCGCATTTGGTGTTTTAGGTAGCGCCCGACCAGGAAGTTACTTCGCTAGCTTTGATGGCGCTCCAGATTCCAGTCTCTGGTATCCATCGGCTTTAGCTAATGCGCTTGCAAAGAAAGATTTGGATCCTAAGCAATCTGAGATTGTCATCCAAGTTAACTCACTCGCTGAGTGGAATACCCGAAATGATGGCCTTTCATATCCCAACCAATACGACCTGCAATCTGTCTTCCTCCATGAGATGGGCCATGGGCTGGGATTCCTCTCCACAGATTCATATGACTCATTCTTTGGATATGGCAGCATCGATCAACCAACACCATTTGATGCATATGTTCAGGTTGAAGATGGACGACGTCTCTCTGATCTTCCATCGCCTTCTATCGAGTTGGGTAAAGCTCTCACCTCGCCTCTCGTGTGGTCTGGTGCGCTGGGAATTGCTGCCAATAATGGAGTTAAACCACTTCTCTACTCACCAAAGAAGTATGAAGAGGGCTCCTCGGTAAGCCACCTCGATGAGGCGACTTTCTCAAAATCAGAGTTTGACGCGATGATGACGCCAAATCTCGATGCGGGAGAGATATTTCGTGAGCCCGGCCCACTTCTCCTTGCCATGATGGAAGATATGCGTCGTAAGCCACCGGTTGGTATCGCTGTGGGAATTCCATCGGTTGTGAGAAATGTAAATGCACTTGTCGCTGATGGCTCTGCGATAGTTACCTTTGATCCGCCTGCAAACGCACGCACCGCTCAGATCACAAGCTATGCAGTGCGCAACCTCAAGACTGGCCAGATTAAATCTGCCACCTCTTCCCCAGTCTCTTTCACCGGCTTGAAGAATGGCACCTCATATAACTTCGCGATTACCGCTTCCAATTCCAACGGAACATCAGATCCCGTAACAACCAACTCCGTCACCCCACAACCAAGTTGGAAGCGCTTTATCGTAGATTCCAAGAGCAATGGCTCCCTCGTTACCAGCACCGCCTTCAATGGCCAGCCCGCACTTGCCTATATTGACTCCAAGAGCGGTGATCTCAAACTTGCTACCTGGAGCGGCACAGTCTGGGTGCGGTTAACGGTAGATGGCGCAGGTGGTTCAGCAGGACGCACAAATAGCGATATCAAGGGTGCGCTATCCGTTTGCGTCAATGGCAGCGGAAAGAAGCAGACACTTCATATCTTCTACTCCGATAGCCAAAATACAGACCTCCGCTATGCGAAATTTGATGGAAAGAAATTCACCTACGAAGTAGTCGATGGTGATGCCCCACAGGTGAATAACTATGAAGATCCCGTTCGAGTCCGCACCGGTTCTGATCTCAGCGTCTCTAGTGCATGTATTGCATCAGCTTCAGGTGTTCAGGTTTTCTATCGCGATGAGAGCCAAGGAATCCTCTTAGGTGCGGTGAAGACAAATGCTGCAAAGAGCTGGAGCTATGAGCTCGTAGATGGCGATCGTAAGACTGATGGTCGCACAACAGGAGATGTTGCCTTCCACCTCAAGGCAATTTTCGATGGAAAGACAAGTTATGTTCTCTATGACTCAATCTTGACGATCAATCAGAAGAAAGAAGCAACGACAGGCGAGGTAAGGCTTGCCACTCGCACAAACCTCTCCAGCACTGGGTGGAGCTATAAGACGCTCGATGCAACTTCAAGCGCTGCACCAGTTTCAGGATATGACGTCGCTCTCGGCAAGAACCTCAAGGGTGTCTTTGCATCATGGCTCACTTCAACTCCGCTCTCACTCCCCAACCCCAATCGAATTCGATGGAGCTATCTCAATGAGCAGATCAGCGACCAGAGCGCCACAACTGAAGGATTTGGAAAACCTGGAAAGTTCTTAGCAACCGATGGATCGTTGATTGCATTTAATTGCGAGAAACGCCTCTGCGTTGCCGATGTCAGTAAATCAACACCAAAGCTCTCTTATGTTGCGCCAAGCGAAAACCCAGATGGAATGAGCTCCA